>NZ_JBHSCH010000024.1:0-55021 GCF_042651065.1 Teichococcus aestuarii | reverse complement strand
AAAGCCGTCGCAGCCCTGGCCAAGGCATGGGCGCGCAAGCCACCCGTCAAGCGCAAACCTGCAGTTTGACCCGCGGCCCTCGCCGGATGAATACGATCGTCCGGCCGCAGCGCCAGAGCATGACCGAGAGCTTCATGGCTGCCTTCCAGGTCGCCCAGCCGTTTCCGGACATGGGCGAGGTTATAGAAGGCGTCGCAATAATCAGGGCGCAGCGCAATGGCTTGCCCAAAGGCTTGCCCGGCCATTGCGAGCTGCCCCGTGTCGCTGCCGGCCGATTGCAGGCAGAGACCCAGGCCGAACCAGGCCTCGGCCGATTCCGGCTGGCGTGACAGCGCCTCCCGAAAGGCCGGCAGCGCCTCCTCCCAGCGCTCCATCTCCTGCAGCACCAGGCCCCGGTTGAGGAACAGCGCGGCACTGTCCTGCCCCGCCTGCGCGGCGGCCTGGAAAGCCTGATCGGCCTCCGGCCAGCGCTGCTGCGCCTGGAGCGCCAGCGCCAGATTGTAGAGCGCGATTCCGTTTCCCGGCGCCTCCAGCAGCGCGGCCCGCAGCAGCGCCTCGGCCTCGGCCGGCTGCTTCAGCAGCAGGAGACTGTGCGCCAGGTTGAGACGGGCTGGCAGGAAGCTGGGCTGTACCGCCAAGGTGGCGCGAAAAGCCCCGGCGGCGGCGGCATGCTCCCCGGCCTCGACAAGGGTGTTGCCCAGGCTGAAGTGATTCTCGGCGCCGCTCGGCTGCAGGGTTGCCGCCAGGCGGCAGGAGGCCACTGCCTCATCCAACCGTCCCGCGGCACGCAGCACCATGCCCAGGTTGCGCTGATACTCCGCCACCCTGGGTCGCAGCTTCGCTGCGCGTTGCAGCGCAATAATTGCCTGCTCCCGCCTGCCCTGCTGGTGCAGCAGCAGGCCGAGCAGATTCTGCGCATCTGCATGGTCCGGATCCTGCCGCAGCAAGGCTCGATAAAGCGGCTCGGCCTGCGCCAGTGCACCGGCCTGGTGCAGGCGCACAGCCTCATGCAGCCGGCGACGCGCCTCAATCTGCACGCCCCCGGCCAAGCCAGGAATGGAGCGACCCATACGCCTCAGGCCGTCCGGTCGATGCTGGCGGCCAGGGTGTGGCGCAGGGGCTTGCGACGCGAGCCATCGGCCGGGGCATAGACGGCCGGGTTGGCGGACTCCGAGAGATCGTGGCGCAGTCTCTGCTGGATGGTTTCCAGCGCGCCCACCACGGAGCCGAGCACCAGCGCGTTTTCCTCCGCCGCATGCATCATCGCCGACAGCGCCGCCCGCTCTTCCGCCGTCTCTGGCACACCGGCCGCGGCGAGTTCGGACAAGGCAAGGCGCTTCTCCTCGATCAGGCCGTGCAGTTCCGGCAGCGCCACATGCCGCGCCGCGGCCGCCTCCCGCTCCAGCACGCCCCGCAACCGCTGGGCAGCGCGCAGAAGCAGGCTCACTGGCCCGCCTTCGGCGCCGAGCGACGGCCGATCTCCCGCATGATGGCGTCGCCCAGGCCCAGCCCGCCCTGGCGAACCAGCGCCTGGCCCAGGGCCTCATCCATGAAGCTGTCGAAGGCCTGGGCTCCGGTGCCGCGTCCGGCCAGTCCCTCCTTCGCAGTGGGCCGTGCGGCGCGCAGCAGTTCCGCGGCGAAGCTGCCTTCCAGGTTCTGGGCGAGGCGGCGCAGCGGCACCGCATCCGGGCCACCAAGGGGCGGCCGGGCAACAAGATCCATGTGCGAACGAGCCTCCTGCTCCACGGATGGTCCTGACGGACACCGTCGTCGCCACGTTAGTAGCCCATCAGGAAATTTTCGCATAAAAAGGGCTCACATCCTGCCTCTAGAAGGGACGGCTCCTTGATCTCCAGAAGGAGCTAACCCGAACCGCGCGAGACGCGGCAGAGAGGAACCGTCGCCGTGGGCGAGGAGGAAGACCGGCTCCTGCCGGATGAGCCGAAGCGGCGCCATCAGATCCGCCGGCGCGCCTTGGCGGTGGAGTTGCGTGGGGAATTCGACCGGCGCCTGCTGGCCGGCGAGGAAGTGGGAAGCCTGGCGCGCGCCTTCGGCATTGAACCCTGGTATGCGCAGCGTCGCGCCAAAAGGGTGCTGAGCCGCGCTCAGAAGGGGCGGGAGATCTCGCCTTTCATCTCTGCCTTCCAGGAGGTGGAGGATGAGATGACCCCGATGCAGTATGCCTGCTGCCTGCTGGGCAACCGGGTGCGGCCGCTGCGCAACGGCTATTACGTGCTGGATGGTTTCCAGGCGGGACCGAAGGAAGTGACGCGCGCGGCCAACCGCGTGCTGCGCGAGAAAGGGCTGGCCGAAATTCCCTATCCAGGCCTAACCCCGCTGTATCGCTGAAGGCAGGATGGCCGCCGGCGCCACAAGGGCGCGGCGGCCATCGCCTCAGGGAGCAGGCTTGCCAACCAGCATGGTCTGTGGCGTGGCGCGGAGTTCGGCCTCCAGCTTCACCAGATCGGTCACGCCCTCATCCGCCAGGTCCGCGACCGCCTCGGCCGCGGCCTGGGTGGCCTGCGCCAGGGAATGCAGCGCAGCCTCCGCCTCGGCGACCAACGCCGCCGTGCTGGCGGCGGCCGTGGCGAGGACCACCGTGCCGCCGGCCTTGGGCGGGGCGGTCTCAGGCGATGCCTCTGCCTGCTGGAGGGGCTGCTGAGATGGCGGCTGGGCCGCCACAGAGGCAGGAGCCGGCGGCGCAGGCTCGGGGTCGCGCTGCTTGTGCACACCGCTGACCCGGGCGCCGCGCTCGATGCTGATTTCCTCGTAACTCAACTCAGCGTCGATCATGGCGGTGCGGACGATCTCGATCTCCCGCGCCGTCACCGTGCCACGCAGAGCGCCGCAGACGCGTACCCGCTCGGCCGTGACGCTGCCCTCCATCAGACCGCCCGCTTCGATCAGCAGCACCGGCGCATGCAGGTTGCCGCGCAGCACGCCTTCGACGCGGACGACGCCACGGCTCCGCAGGCGACCCTCCACCTCGCTATCGGCGGCCACCAGCATCACGCCGGCGGGCGAGCCGATGGGGGGGGTTGGTTTGGATCGGTCCATCTTCGGCTCCAGGCGCTCCGGCACGCCGCGGGCACTGCCGGATGCGATACTGCCTTCGGACAGGGGGGTACCGGCCGAGGAAAGGTCGATCCGCTCATAGGTGATGCGCGGCTCTCCGCCGCTGGGCTTGCCGAAGAAGCTCATGTCCAGTCCCGTTCTAGGAGGCCCGGCACGGCCTCGCCGTACCATGCTGACCGCTTCTACGATTTTCGCATCACTGCTTCAAATGTTTTTCGCAACGGATGGCGATGAATCCCCCAGCCCAGCGAATTCTTCAGCTCAGCACCGGCGGCCGCGCCCCGGCCAGGCTGAGCACCTCGTCCAGGTGCTGACCTTGGCAGAGCGCACTGGCGAGGGCGGTCAGTCGTAACGCATCGAGGGCCAAGCCAGGACGGTCCAGCCGCCGGCCGATCTCCCGGACCGCATCGGCCAGATTCTCCAGGCCTTGCAGCCCTGGCAGCAGGGGGGCCTCCGCCGTGCCGCAGGGCGGTGGCATCAGGCCGCGCGGGGGTGTCAGCACCATGCCATTGGGCAGCCGCAGCCGGCCGCTCAGATGGTCGGCCTGCGCCTGGCAGCAGGCGAGCAGCTCGGCGGCCGGCGCGGCGGTGGTCAGCATCAGCCCCACCACCAGTCCCAGAGTCTCGTCCATCTGCGAGGCCCAGGCGACGGCCTGGGCGCAGCTGGCTTCGTCCAGAATGCAGAGACCATCCGGCCCCACTTCGGCGAAGGGATCATCCAGCGCCGGCAGGTAGAATTCCCGGAAGGCCTCCAGCGCCGCGGACAGCGCAGCCTGCTCGGCCAGCATGGGCGCCGTCTCGCCCAATGCCGCCAACCGGCGCGCGCGCAGCGCCGCCAGTTCCGCCACGTTCAGGACGCTCAGCGGCCAAGTGCAGGCCGGGTCTTCCAGTAAGGGGCCCAGGCGCAGCAGGGGCGCGATCTGGGTGCCGCCCTCACTGCGGGGCAGGGTGCCCTGGTCAATCGCCCAACGCCGTAGGGCTTCCGCGGCAGTGCCCAGGAAGCGTTTGCTGCCGATGCGGACCATGGACAGCCGCGCCGCCTGGGTAGCCTGCGCTGCCCAATCTTCGGCAGCCGCGCGGTCGGCCAGGGCATCACGCCGGAAGGCAGCGCTGCCCTGGCCGACCGTCACCTGCCAGGTTCCGTTCTGCCCAGGACGAACGCGCGTCACCATAGCCCCAACTCCCGATTCCGTGATCAGAGAACTTCGGACACCGCCGCCAAGGCAAGGGGCGTAATCGCGGCGGCGCAAGAAAACACGACGGAGCCACACAGAGCGTGGCGTGGCTCTATCGTTCGTAGTATTTCGCAAAGCTGTGGACGCTCTCGCACGACATCGCCGGGCCTGCCGCCCGGACGCCCCGACAAAGGCGGGGCGCCCAGGACGGCCCTCTCCGAATGGCCCTGGCTGGCATCATCCTCTGCTGCCCAGGCTCAACCGATATGGACCGCGCTTGTTCGGGTCAGGCCCGGGCCATGCTGCGGCGGAAAGTTCTGCCGGCCGTCAGGCCGGCACCAGCGTCTCGGCCAGGCCCTCCAGCTTGCTGGGCAGCGGCGTGGCAGCGCCGGCCGTGCGTAGCAGCGCCACCAGGTCCTCTGGCAGACGTGCCTCGATCACCACGGCGGCGCCATCGATCTCGACCATGGCACCGGAGAGCAGGCGGGTTTCCATTTCCACGCCTCGGGGCGCGGGTTCCACCAGCCGCAGGGTCTCGCGAGCACGGGCCAGCGCCGCGCCGCGCAAGGCTTCCAGCACCTCGGAGCGACTGAGCCGGATGGTATGGTTGACGAAGAAGGGGGCGGATCCGGTCATCGGGAGGGATTCTCCTTCCTGGGAAGACATAAGATCATCCAGAGGGGAATATCGCTTCGCGATATACTTCCCTCCGTTTTCGCGGACCCGATCTGCCGACGCCAAGCCATGGCAGGACAGGGCATGCGCAGCATTTCTAGCATGCCCCAATGACTGCCACCATTTCGACATTCGAGAAAATGGTAAGTCGTTTCTGTATAATAGCTTCAGGAACCCTACCGGAAACCGTCGGCAAAGGCAGCATCATCATGCGAAGTGATGAGACGGGAAAGGGTGGCCCGCATATTTTTGCGTATGGATTAAATAGCGAAAAAAGTCTAAACGCGGCAGCGGATACGGAGCCAAGCGGCAAGCCGACTCCGGTGGATGAGGCGAGGCGAGGGAGAAGAGGCAGGATGGCACGGGCAGGCGGAACAGCGCGAAAGCTGGCGAAGGCAGCGGCGCAGGGCGGGCGGATCGTGCAGGTCCAGGGCCAGAGCCCCGACAACGCAGCCTTCTCCATCGAGCTCATCACGCCGGAAGGCGCCACGGAGTTGCTGCACCGTCGGCGGCCCAGCGCGAGCGAGAACCCCGCCGCCATCCATGCCTATGCCGAAGCCATGCGCGAGGGGCGCTGGATCCTCAACGGCATGCCCATCATCCTCTCCCGCACAGGGGTGCTGCTGGACGGGGTGCAGCGGCTGCGCGCCTGCATCAAGGCGGGCGTGCCCTTCCTGACCGTGCTGGCGCAGAACATCCCGGACGATGTGCTGCACACCATCGACCAGCAGCGCCGCCGCTCCTTCGCCGGCGTTCTGGAAGCGCGCGGCGTGCCGCACGCCCACGCCCTGCAATCGGCCCTCGTCAAGCTGATCCGCTATGATGACAACAAGATGCTGCGCGGTGCCGGTACCGCCTCCTGGTCGCGCATGGACCGCGTGCTGCGCGGCAACCCCGATCTCGAGCAGGCGGTGAAGATGTCGCTGGAGAGCGAGGCCACCATCCTCTCCGAGGCGGTGCGCACGCCGCTGCTGTTCATGGGCTTCCGTGTCGACAAGGCGGCGACGCGGCGCTTCCTCGACGCGATCGCCTGGCCCGAGAAGTACTCGCCGATGGAGCCCGGCGCGCGCATCCGCGACCTGATCGACATGACGCGCGGCGACCCGGCCACCCGCCTGAAGCCGGTGATGCTCTACGCCCTCTGCATCAAGGCGCTGAACGCCACCTTCAGCGGCCAGCACGCGCGCAGCTACACCTGGATCGACCGCACCGCCAACCCGACCAAGGGCGAGGACTTCCCGCGCCTCGATGGCTATGAGGGGCTGAACGACCCCGGCCATGGCAACGACACGGAGGAGACGGCGCGCAGCCTGCGCGCCGCGGTCGAGCGCCTGTCGCAGGAGGAGAACGTCTATCCACTGGCGATCGAGACCATCTCGCCGCAGATGGCGGAGGAGTACCTCGCCCACAACACGCGCAACCGCAAGATCGTCGCGGCGCATGTCGATGCCATTGCCCGCGACATCCGCGCAGGCAACTGGATGATGAACGCGCAGCCCATCTGCTTCAGCCGCAGCGGCCGGCTGCTGAACGGCCAGCACCGGCTCTCCGCCGTGCTGCAAGCGGGCGAGGCGATCGAGGTGCCGGTGATGCGCGGCCTACCGGAGGAGGCCTACGCCACCTACGACATCCACGCCAAGAAGGGCCCGCAGCTCGGCGCCGCCTTTGACAGCTTCGGCGACAAGCCGCTGATTGCCGCCGCCGCCGTGCTGCTGTGGAAGCGCGAGCTGAAGCCGGCCGGCACGCGCAACGCCAAGCCCACGCCCGCCGAGGTGATGCGCATCGTCGAGCAGCACCCGCGCCTGCTGGAGATGCGCACCTTCGGCCGCAAGATGATCGAGTTCGGCCGTGGCTCGGTGCTGGCCTATGCTGCCTACTGCATCGAGCGCGACGACCCGGAGCTGGGGCGCGTCTTCCTCGAGCGCTTCGAGACGGGCGCCGACCTGCCGCGCGGCCACCTGATCCTGGAGCTGCGCAAGCGCATGCAGGTGCTGCGGCGGGAGCGCACCAGCCAGGAGGAGCAGCTGCGCGAGATCCTGAGCAGCTGGGCGCGCTTCCGCGAGAAGCCCGACCTGGAGCGGCTGAACGGCCAGGGCTGAGGCGCCGCCGGCACCGCCTTTCAGCGGCGCCGCTGCAGCTCCGTATCCTCCAGCCGCTGCTCCGCCTTGCGGGCCGCCATGCGAAGGGCGGCCCGCTGCTTCTGCTCCAGCGTGATCTCCAGCCGCTTGATGGTGGCAAAATCCTCGCGCAGCGCATCGCGGATGGCTTCCTCGGCCGCCAGCCGCTCCGCCATGCTGCGGTCCAGCCGCGCTTCCTGCCGGCGGGCAGCGCTGTTCCAGGCGGCCCAGCTCGCCATCGCCAGGGGGTCGCCCTGCGCCATCTGGTCCTCGGCCGCGCGCTGCGCATCGAGCGCTGCGCGTTGCCGCGCCACTGCCTCCCGCGCCCGCTCGGCTTCCGCCAGGGCGACGCGCCGGCCATCCGCCTCCTGCCGCGCCAGGCGCAGCAACAGGGGAATTCCATTCATCGCACCGCGCATTTCCGCAAACCCTTGGCCCGCCTGACGCAGTCCTCTAGTGTATATCCGTTTTTCGCATACGGTCGAGATGGCGATGAAAAGCTGGAAGCCGGTGGCGCTGGGAATCCTGGCGGCGCTGGGGGTGGCGATGGCCTCCGGGCTGGCGGGCAATGGCAGCGCCGCGAGCCCCGCCTTTCCGACCCCCGAGCCCTCGGGCGAAGCCGTGACAGGCTCTGCCTTCCTGGTGGGGCCGGGGCTGCTGGTCACCAACGCCCATGTGGTGCTGCGCTGCCGTGCCGAGGGCCGGCCGGTGCGCGTGGCCGGGCTGGCCGGCCCCTGGCGGGTGCTGGCGGAGGAAAGCACCACCGATCTCAGCCTGCTCTCGGGGCCGCCCTCCAACGAGGCTTTCCTGCCGCTCTCGACGGCGCAGCGCCTGCCGCGCGACATGCCGGTGATGGCGCTGGGCTACCCCGCCCTCACGCTGCGGCCGGGGCAATTGGAGGCGACGCCGGGCCGCATCCGCCGCGCCGCCCTCACGGTGCACGACCCCGAAGGTGGCCGCGCCGTCAGCTTCGTCATGACCGACCGGCAGGGCCAGGAGGTCGAGGCGCGCTGGGAGGATGGGGTGCGGTATTTCGGCACCGACCGGGCGGACCGGCTGCGCTGGCGGCTGGAGATCGACGTGGCGACGGGCGGCGGCAGCTCGGGTGGGCCCGTGGTGGATGCTGCTGGCAATGTGGTGGGGGTGGTCTATGCGGGGGGCCGCGGCTCCACCGCCGCCGTGCCGCTCTCGGACCTGCGGGACCTGCTGGCGCGGGCGGGCGTGGCGCCGCTGCTGCGCACGCCGGCCGGCATGGCGGCACCGGATTGGGCGGCCGTCCGAGCGCGGGCCGCGCAGGCCGTGCGGCGCATCTCCTGCTGAGGACGGCGCGGCCCGGCCGGTTAGCTCAGGCCGCGGCGGAGGCCTGCTTGCGGGCCGGCCGGGCCAGCGCGGCCGGGGCGGCCAGGGCACCGCCGGGTTGCAACGCATGGATGGCGCTGACCAGGGCGGCCTCGCCCTCCGCTTCCAGCGCCATCAGCACCTCCCACAGCGCCACGTCGAGCGAGAGGCAACCGGTGCCGCCCTGCCGGCGGCACAGCGGCTCAGGCTGGACCACCGTGCCGGCGGTGGGCAGCAGCCACAGGATCTGCTCCCGCTCCCGCATGGCATGGGGGGCATGCGCCGCATTCCCGCCGGCGCGGCAGGCCAGCCGGTAGGTGGCCCCATCGCCGGCCGGGCGCCAGTTTTCCCCGCTGCCATCCGGCACGGCCTGCCAGGGAGCGCTTCCCGCCAGGGCGAGCAGCACCAGGCGGCGGCCTTCCGGCAGGGGCGCCTCCAGGATGGCGCGAGCGACGCCGGAGAGGCCGATGGCCCGCATCTGCGCGCCGATCCGCAGCAGATGCTCACGCAATTGCCGGATCTCGGGTGATGCCGGGCCCTCGAGCGGCGAGTCCAATCCCGGATCGGGATAATCGGCGAGCAGCAGCCCGACATCGCGGCTGATCCGGTGCAGCCAGAGCTGGTCCAGAGCCTGGTTCGCGGCATTCAGCAAAAGGGTCAGTCCGAATGCCATGGGAACCTCCATTTTCCAGAGGAAGCCGCCTGCCAAGGCAGGGTGCAGTTCGTCTGGTCCGCTCTCACCGATTGTCGTTGGCGGCATATTGCGGCACCGCGGTTAACAAACTGCTGAGCCTTTCTCCGGAAGAGCCAAAAGCGACAAGCCGTCGTGAACTTTCTCAACGAGATGACGAGCGGCGCGTTCCAGAGCCGGAATGCACGACAAGGGCCGGCATCCGAGATGCGCAGCACAGGAGTTGGATCGATATGAGGGCCGCAGGGCAGGCGATTTTTCTGGCAGCGACACTGGCCATGACGGCACCCGCCATGGCGCAGCCGCGCCAGGTGCCGGCGCTCGATACAAGTGGGCTGCATGTCGGGACCTTCGATGTCCGCGCCTTCGACCCTCTCGGCATGCCTGAGCGGGGGGCCACGCATCTGACGGAGAGGCAGGAGACAGCCCCTGCCGGGCGGACCCGCGAGGCTTTGTCCGCCGCCACGGCCTCGGCCGTGCCGCAAGGAGCTCAGCCCGTCCAGGCATCGACGCTGGCGGCTTCCGGCAGCCTGTTCAGCGATGGCTGGAGCCGGAATGGCTTCGGCGGACGGAGCGAGTGATATCTAAAATTTGAGACACTGCCGCTGTTTCACAACCCCCCGCCTGTGCTTCTAATGCCGCCAGGGCGCCCTGATCTGCCGCAGGAAGCGCGGTGCCGGCGCGGGCAAGGACATGGGCAAACATGGATACGGGTTTCGGCAGGGGCTTCGTGGTGGTGCACGAAGTGCTGGGCCTCTATGTCGGGCGCACGCCGCACCTCTCATATTGGTCGAAGCTGAACGCGGCCGGCCGCGACGCCGTGGCCACCTTTCCGTCCGAGGCGCTGGCGCGCTGGCATGTCGAGGTCTGGGAAGGCGGCTGGCCGGAGGATGAGAGCCATGCCGGGCTGGCGTTGCATGCCGTGGCCATCGACCGGCCGGGCGGCTGGGCCAGCGTGGCGGCCCTGCGCGCGGCCGGTCTTGATGCGCATCTGGGAGAGCTGGCCCACCCCGCCTGGAAAAGTCCTGCAGGCCATTGCTAGGCGCGGCCTGCGTCAAGGCGCTGCTGCCCGCCTTGACGCGGGCAGGCTTCAGATGAACTGCAACTCGGCATGCAGGGCGCCGCTGGCCTTGAGGGCCATCAGGACGGAGATCAGATCCCTCGGCGCCAGCCCCAGCGCGTTCAGGCCATCCACCAGATCCTTGAGGGTCGTGGCACGGGGCAGGGTAGCCAGCCGGCGGCCCCGCTGGTCGTCCACCTCCACCTGCGTGCGCGGCACCACCACCGTCTCCCCATTGGAGAAGGGGCCGGGCTGGCTGACGACAGAGCTTTCCGTCACGCGGATGACCAAATTGCCATGGGTGATGGCCACCGGGTCGATCCGCACCTGCGCGCCCACCACGATGGTGCCGGTGCGCTCGTCCACCACCACACGGGCCGGCGTCTCGGGCCGGATCTGCAGTGCCTCCATCTGCGCGACGAGCAGTGGCAGCCGGTCCCGGTAGCCGGGCGGCACGCGCAGCTCCACCGTGCCGAGGTCGAGCGCCGCGGCACTCCCGGCGCCGAAGCGGCTGTTCAGCGCCTCCTCAATGCGCACGGCGGTGGTGAAGTCCGGCGCGCGCAGCGCCAGGCGGACGCTTTCGAGGTTGCGCAATTCCACCGGCACCTCCCGCTCCACCAGCCCGCCGCCTGGCACACGTCCCTGGGTGGTGACGCCGCTACTGATGCTCTGCGCCTGCCCGGCGGCCTGGAAGCCGCCCACCACCACCGGGCCCTGCGCCACGGCATAGACCTCGCCATCCGCGCCCATCAGCGGCGTGACGACCAGCGTGCCGCCATTGAGACTCTTGGAATCGCCAAGCGAGGAGACCTGCACGTCGATCGGCGTGCCTTGCCGCGCGAAGGGCGGCAGGGTGGCGGTGACGATGACCGCGGCGGCATTGCGGGTCTGCACCCGGGCATCGGCCACGTTGATGCCCATGCGCTCCAGCATCGCCGCGAGGCTCTGCTGGGTGAAGGGGGTGTTGCGCAGCTGGTCGCCCGTGCCCTGCAGCCCGATGACCAGCCCGTAGCCCAGCAGCTGGTTGCCACGTACCCCTTCGATAGTGACGACATCCTTCAGCCGCACCTGCGCCTGCGCCGGCGCCGCCAGGGCCAGCCCCAACGGCAGCAGCAGAAGCGCGAGGCGCCATAGCGGCGACATGGGCCCGTTCCTTCAGTTCGGGTAGCGCAGGCCGGCGGCGACCAGCGCCTCCAGCGGCAGGCCAGCGGGGTCGAGGCCGAGCAGGGCGCGCAGGTTGCCCAGCGCCTCCTCCGCCTTCAGCCGGTAGAGGGCATGTTGCCTGGCGCGGCCGTCCTGGACCGTGCGCAGCATCATGATGGCCTGCCACAACCGGACCGCCGCCTCCCGCCCCGTGGGCGTGGCCAGCATGAAGCCCTCGGCGCAGCGTTCCACCGAGCAGCCAAGGCCCTCGGCGATGCCGGCATAGGTGGCGACATCCTCCTCCTCCAGCGCCAGCGGAACGAAGGGGACGGCCAGGGAAAGGCCAGAAGGCTGCATGTCCGGTTCTCCGTCAGAGGACGCGACAGGCGTCTTAGAGATAGTTCACGAAGCTCAGCTCCGCGAGCTTGGCGGTGATCGAGTAGGTCGCCTGCAGCTGGATCTGCAGCGTGCCGATCCGGTCAGAGACGGTGTAATAGTCGACGCCTTCCAGATCGTTGATCTGCGCGGTCGCGGCAGCGATTGCGCGCTCCTGGATCTCGGCGACGTTGCTGAGCCGCTCCTGCTTGCTGCCCAGCACGCCGGCGAGCACGGTCAGTTGCGTACGCACGCCACGCATCAGGTCGCCCGCCTCGTCCAGCAGCGCCGTCCTGGCCTCCTCCGTCATCTCGGAGGAAGGCGCGTCCAGCAGCGAGAGCAGCGACAGGGCCTTGAACGCATCCCGGAAGGCCGGATTGTCGGCCCGTACATTGTAGGTGAGGGTTTCGCCCGCACCAATGCGGATGCGGGACGGCTCGTCGGATTCCGGGTCGGTGCTGCCGCCCAAATCCGTGCGGCTGGTGGACTGGTAGACCAGCCCGTAGAAGGAGCTTCCATCCGCCGCCCGCTGCACATTGGCGAACATGGTGTCGAAGGTGGTGATCAGGCTGGCGGCACCCGCTGCGCTCAGCGGCCCGGAGGCAACGGCGAGGTCCTTCCTGGCCTCCGCCCAATCCAGCAGGTCGGAGGCTTCCGCCAGAGGCGGCTGGGCGCTGTCCGTGCCGCCGAACAGGTTCTGCCCATCCCAATAGGTATTCAGCAAATCAGTCATGCTGCCCAGCATCTCGCGCGCATTGCTGGCGATGATGGTGTAGCCATTGCCCTTCAGCGCATCGACCTTGAGGATCTCGGGGCTCATCTGGTCCATCAGGTCGCCCACCGAGGTGAGCGCGGCCTGCGCGGCCTTCAGCCGCTCGCCCGCGAGGCTGGTGGCGTTCTGGATCGACTCTCCCTGCTGGATGTCGTCATACAGCTTGTAGAGCAGCGAGGCGCCCACCCCGAGCTCCCGTGCGGGGTCGGCCTTGCGGCCGGAGGACATCTCGGCCGTCAGCTTCGCCAGCTCGGCCTGCAGGTTGCGGAGGCTGGCCTGGCGCCCGACGGAGATGCCGGCAGGCGCGACACGGTCATACATGATGGCGTCTTCCCTCAGCCTCAGCGGATCTGTTCAAGCTGTTCGAGCATGCGGGCGGCGGTCTGGATGACCTGCACCGAGGCCGCATAGGTCTGCTGCACCACCAGAAGGCGCTGCAGCTCCTCATCGATGTTCACAGCGGTTTTGTTGGCCAGATCCTCGCGCGCCTGCAGCGCCAGCCGGCCGCGCGCATCGGCCCGGTCCGACCAGATGGCGCGCTCGCTCTGCATCAGGCCGACGCTCTGCGATGCGGCCTGCGACAAGCTCATGGAGGCGGGCAGGCCCGAATTGCTGTCATAGGCGCGGGACTGCTCCATCTCGTCCAGCGCGCGCAGAATGAAGCTGTTATCGGCCGCGCGATCATCCGTCGCCGCCTGCATGCCCACCCGCAGCTTCCACAGCGCGCCGCCCTGCTCCGGATCGGCCGCCGGGTTGATCGCGATCTTGCGGGAGAGGCCGAGGAAAGAGGCCGCCGGGTCCCAGGTGGCCGCCCCTTGCTCGACGAACAAACCCGCCTGCTGGCCGGTGAGCGTGGTGTCGGCCTCCTGAAAGGACTGCATCAGCCGCCCCGCCACCTGGTCGATCATGTCGGTGAAGCGCGGCAGGGTGACGTCGCGTATCTGCAACGAGGCGGCGATGCTGCCGCTGTCGGACATGCGCAGCGCCTGCCCGTCCACCTCGACCGCGGAGAGGCTTGCGGGGTGGCGCGATTCCGCCGGGATGGTCGGGGTGTGGGTGAAGGTCAGGCGGTGGACGACGGTGCTGTCATAGATCGTCGTGCCGCCATCGGTCATCAGCAACAGATGGCCGGGGCCGTTGTCGTAGATGCGCACCGGCAGGCGGCTCGAGATCTCGGCCAGCAGGGTGTCGCGCCGGTCCTCGGCCTCGGCGGTGGAGACGCCACGCGCGCTGGCCACCGCCATCTGCCGGTCCACCTCGGCGAGGTCGTCGAGCGCGGTGTTCACCGCCTCGACATCCCGCGCCACGGACAGATCCGCCCGGACCCGGGCCTCGGCGATGGCGCTGTCCATGGTGTGGAACGCCTCCACCAAGTCCTGCGCGGCGGCCAGCACCTGGCTCTGGGCCACCGCATTGTCCGGCGCGGAGGAGAGGGTGGTCAGCGCCTCCTCGAAAGCGCCGAGCTTGGAGGAGAGCGAGCGGTCGTCGGAAGGCTGGCCGACCGTGCTGTTGTAGGTCTCGAGCGCCTCCTTCATCCGCTTGGCGTAGCCTTCAAGGCCATCCGCGACGCGTGAGGCGGCGGCGAGAGCGGCATCGCCCATGCGCTGGGTGGTGCCCGCCGTC
Source organism: Teichococcus aestuarii (assembly GCF_042651065.1). Lineage (NCBI taxonomy): Bacteria > Pseudomonadati > Pseudomonadota > Alphaproteobacteria > Acetobacterales > Roseomonadaceae > Roseomonas > Teichococcus aestuarii. The sequence continues at coordinate 40,978 of NZ_JBHSCH010000024.1, read as the reverse complement.
ACGCCGGCGCCGACACCGGCCACCAGCCGCTCGCTGCGCGGCATCTCGCGCCGCACATAGCCGGAGGTGTTGGCGTTGGCGATGTTGTTCGCCAGGATCGAGGACTGGCGCTGCTCGGCGGCCAGCGAGGAGAGCGCGTTGGACAGGGCGGCTTGGATGGACATGCTTCGGCCTCCAGTTGATGCGTGGCGGGCCCGGCGGCCAGAGGTGCGGAAGGGCCCGGGCCGGGCCCGCCCGCCCCATCGGCGGCGTTACCGCTTCAGGTTGGCCGCCTCTTCCATCATCTGGTCGGCCGTGCGCACCACCGAGGCGTTGGAGCTGTAGGCGCGCTGCGTCTCGATCAGGTTGGTCAGCTCCGTGCCGATATCGACATTGGAGGATTCCAGCGCCCCGCCGGAGGTGGTGCCGGACGCCCCCGTGCCGGGATCGAGCAGGCGCACCGCACCGGCATCGAGCGACATCTCGAAAGCATCGCCGCGCACCGGGTTCAGCCCGTTCGCATTCGGGAAGACGGCCAGCTTCAGCGCGTAGATCGGGCGCGACTTGCCGTTGGAGAAGGTGGCGATGACCTCGCCATTGTCGGCCACGGACACACGCTCCAGGAGACCAAAGGCCGAGCCGTTCTTCTCGATCTTGGTGGGCAGGTAGCTGCCCGTGAGCTGCGTCATGCCCTCGAAGCTGCTGAAGGTGCCGATGGTGATCGGCAGATCGGTGCCCGCGAAGCCGCCCTGCACGCCCACCCTGACGGTGAGGACTCCCTTCTCGGAGTCGTAGGTGCCAAGCACATTGGCGGCGGCGAGATTGTCGGGCGTGCCGTAATCCGTCGCGGGAGTGGCTGCCGTCGCGCCATAGGTGGCAGGGTTGGGAACGCCGGTCAGCAGCGGGGAGGAGCCGACCGGAACGGTGAAGCCCGCAGCGACCTGCGCGGTGCCCGCGGCCTGCGCCGTCTGGTCCCACACCGCGGCCAGGGTACCGGCATTGTCGCCATTGCTCCAGAACTGCAGGCCGACCGCGGCGATCCGCTTTGTGGTGTCATAGATGTCGGTCGAGGCCAGATCGCCCGAGGCGCTGTCGAAGATCTCCAGCGTCCACGTGCTGGTATCGGAAGCGCCATCCTGCTCGGGAAGGACAGGAGTGTAGCGGTAGGTCAGGGTCTGCGTGCCGCCCGTCGCGTCGTAATAGTCGATGCTGCTGACGAAGGCGTTGGCGGCTGGCGGCGGGTTGGAGAAGCCCGTCTCGTCCTTCGGCAGGTTCATCCACACCCGCATCTCGGTGGTGGGCGCCGAGGCCACGCTGATGTTGTTGACGTTGACGGTCGAGAGGCTGTCGACATTGTTGTCGCCCAGCGTGCCGAGCGGCTCGCCATCGGCACCGAGCTTGACGCCCTGCAGATAGTAGCCGGCCGAGTTCACCAGGTTGCCCAGCGCATCGGGGCGGAAGGAGCCGGCGCGGGTGGCCAGGTACTTGCCGCCACTGCCCGCCTCCTCGTTCACCACCAGGAAGCCGTTGCCGTTCACCGCGATGTCGGTGTCCACGCCGGTGGATTGCACCTGACCGACCTTGCTGATCTCGACGCGGTTCTTGGCGGCGGTTCCGGCCATGGCATAGGAGCCGTTGCTGGAGCCTTCCAGCACCAGGCTCTCGAACTGCGTATCGACCCGCTTGTAGCCGACGGTCGAGCTGTTGGCGATGTTGTTGGAGATACCGGCAAGCTTGGTGGCCTGTGCGTTCAGGCCCGAGGTGCTGGTACGCAGGGCATTGATGGCCGTCATCGGCGGTCCCTCACAAAGCAGCGTGGCACGGGGAATGGCCGGCACGAGCCGGCCGGATAGGGTCGGGACCGGCGCCGGCTTCTGCCGGCAGGCCGGAGGAGCCGCGCGGTTTCACCGCCATGGCTCGGGAGTGTTGCGGCGCGCCGCGGCCGCGCGGGCCTCGGCCACCACATCAGAGCGCAGCACCGTCACGGCGATGCGGCGGTTCCTCGGATCGTTCGGCGCTTCCCGCACCAGCGGCTCGACCGCAGCCTTGCCCTCGACGCGGAACATGCGGTCCGGCGTGACGCCCGTGCGCTCCAGCGCACGCCGCGCGCTGTTGGCGCGGTCGGTGGACAGCTCCCAATTGCCGTACTGCCCGCGCGAGAATGCCTGCGCATCGGTATGGCCGGCCACCACCACCTCGTTCGGCACGGTGGCCAGCACGCCGCCCACCACCTCCAAGATGCGTGACAGGCGCGGGGTCGGCTCCGTGGCGCCGGGCAGGAACATCGGTGCGCCGTCACGGTCGAAGATCTGCAGCCGCAATCCCTCGGGCGTCAGCTCCAGCTGGATGTTCTGGGCCAGCTCGCGCATCGCCTCGCTCTGCATCTGGCGCTCCAGCTCGGCCTTCATCGCCTCGAAGCGCTGGCGCTCGATCGGGTCGCGCATCGGTACGCTTTCGGTATCCTGGCTGGCGCTGATAACCGCCTCGCTCGCCTCATTCTGCTGGGGCATTCCGCCATCTTCGGTGCGAGTCAGGGAATCCTGGCGGTCATCGCCCGCCACGAGGACCGAGCGGCCACCATCCAGCGCGCCATTGCCGGAGGGCAGGTCGAGGATGCTGGAGGCGCTGAAGAACTGCGCGATGCCCTCGCGCTGCGATTCAGAGGTGCTGGAGAGCAGCCACATCACCAGGAAGAAGGCCATCATCGCCGTGACGAAGTCGGCGTAGGCGATCTTCCACTGGCCGCCATGCTCCTCATCATGGTCGCCATGGTGCCGCTTGATGATGATCGGGCGTTTCAGGTGGTCATCGGCGCTCATGCGGCGGGGTGGCCTGTTCCTTGGCGGAGATCATCTTTACATTGATCGTTTTTCGCATTTCAAGTCCCGCGCTCCTGATCCGTGTGCCGCACCGTCAGGCTGCCTTGCAGACGCAGCGCATCCAGCACAGCCAGGAAGGCGTCCTGCAAATCCGCCAGGAAATTTCGCGAAAGCGGGTATTCGGTTTCCATCACGGCGTCCAGCCGGTCCTCCTCCAGCCTGGCACGCCATTCGACCTTGCCCGTGGCAGGGAGCGCGAAGCGCACGGCCAGGGCATTCCGGTCCGGCCGCAGGGTCCGTCCCAAACGGTCGGGCCGCCAGAACACCGCCATCCAGAGCAGCCCGCCTGCAGGGCTGAGCAGCGGCACATTGCGGCCACTCCACAGTGCCGCCTCACCCAGCAGGGCGGGCGGCTGCGGGGGGGCGTCCAGCAGCGCGCGCGTCTCCGCGGCCGTCAGCCCCAATGCGGCGGCGAGCGCTTCCAGGCATTCCGCTCCCAGCCATCGTCCGGGCTCCGGCCGCAGCAGCGCCAGGGCCAATGGCAGGGTCAGCCCCGCGGTGCCGCCGGGCAGGAGCGGTGCCGCCCCAGCCTCCAGGAAGGCCTCGGCCCGCAGGCGCGGATGCCCTGGCGGATCGGCCTCCGCCAGGGCGCGGCCAAGCGGCGGAACGGCGCTGAGCGCCCGCGCCGCCGCGGCGTAGCCGGCGCCAGCCTCGCGCTCGGCAAGGGCGGAGACGGGCAGCACTGGCCCCAGCCTGTCCTCGCGCGATGTCATGCGGTCCCTTGCCCTCCCTCCCGCCTCAGTTCTCGCCCACCTCGTCCTCGTCCAGGATGAAGATCCGCCCTTCATCGGCCAGCCGCTTGGCGATGGTGATGAGATCGCCCTGGGCATCCTCCACGGTCTTGCGGCGCTGGGCGGGCATGTTCTCGATCTCGTCGCGCATCATGGTGGCGGCGCGCTCGGACATGCTGCCCAGGAACAGCTCGCGCAGCTCGGGGCTGGCGGCGGTGAGGGCGATCTGCAGCTTGTCGGCCGGGCACTCGGCCACCAGCGTGGCGAAGGTGCTGCGGTCGACGCGGATCAGGTCGTCGAAGGTGAACATGATGCGCTTGATGCGGCTGGCCGCGATCGGCTCGCGCGCCTCGATCTGGCGCATCAGGTGCTCGACCAGCCCCTTGTCGGCGCGGTTCATGATCTCGGCCACGATCTGCGAGCTGTCGCGCTCGTAGCTGCGGCTGAGATTGGTGATGAACTCCTTCTGCAGCGTCTGCTCGATGTCCTGCAGCACGCCCTTCTGGATGCTGTCCATCCGCACCATGCGCAGCACGATCTCGTCCACCGAGGTCTTGGGCAGCAGGGTCAGCACGCGTGCCGCGTGCTGGGCGGGCAGCTTGGCCAGGATCACCGCCGAGGTCTGCGCCAGCTCGGTGCGCAGGTAGGTGGCCAGCACCTCGGGCGAGATGTTGGCCAGCTTCTCCCACATGGTCTTGCCCTCGGGACCACGGATCTCGTCCATGATCTCGCTGACCTTGTCATTGGGCAGCATGCGGCGCAGCAGGCGCTCCGTCGTCTCCGCGGTGCCGATCACGGTGCCGGTGCGCCCCACCTCGTGGCGGAAGCGGGTGATGACCCGCTCCACCTGGTCGATATCCACCTTGCCGAGATTGGCCATGGCCCGGCTGACGCGGCGGATCTCATGCTCCTCCAGCCTGTCGAACAGGGTCTGTATCCGGTTCTCGTCGAGGGCCATGAACAGGACCGCCACATCGGCAAGCGGGTCGGACTTGGTCTCGACAGGGCGCACGGCGCGGCGTGCTTCGGGGGCTTTCATCGGTCGGTGCTCCGCGGGTCGGGGCGCAGGCGGAAGAGGGGCAGCAGCAGGGCGGCCAGAACCGGTGCCAGCTCGGGCGGCAGGCTCGCGCCGCGTTCCAGCCGGGCCAGGCGCTCCGGCAGATCGGCTTCAGGCGGCAGGATCACGCCCTGGCTGTCGGCAATGGCCTGTACCCGCGCTGCCAGGGCTGCCACCCCCGGTGCCGCCTCGCCCTCCTGCGCCGCGGCGCGGCGCAGCGCGGAGGCCAGGGCGCGGCGGCGCCGGAGGCGGCGCGGCACAGCGCCGCTCATGTGGTGAAGCTCCGTGCCAGGGCGCCCGCCACCAGCGTCCAGCCATCCACCAGCACGAAGAAGATCAGCTTGAAAGGCAGGCTGACCACCACGGGCGGCAGCATCATCATGCCCATGCCCATCAGCACCGAGCTGATGGCGATGTCGATCGCCAGGAAGGGCAGGAACAGCAGGAAGCCGATCTGGAAGGCCTTGTTCAGCTCCGAGATGACGAAGGCGGCGGCCAGGATGTGCAGCGGCACCGCGGCCCGCTCGGCGCGGCTGAGCGTGGCGGCCTCCCCCTGCGGCGGCGTCCATTTGGCGATGTCGATGAACAGCGCCAGGTCGCGCTCCCGCACATTGGCCTCCATAAAGCCCCGGAAGGGCAAGATGGCCCGCTCGGCCGCCTGCTCCTCGGTGATGGCGCCCTCGATCAGCGGCCGCGCCGCGTCGTTCCAAGCGCGCTCCAGCACGGGCGCCATGACGAAGGCGGAGAGAAACATCGCCAGACTGACGATGACGGTATTCGGCGGCGACTGCTGCAGGCCGAGCGCCGTGCGCAGCATGGAGAGCACGACGACGATGCGGGTGAAGGAGGTGGCGACCACCAGAAGCCCCGGCGCCATGGCCAGCAGCGTGGTGGCGACGATCAGCGCCACCACGTTGGTGGTCAGGCTCTGGCCGCCGCTGGCGGCCATCTGCCCGCCTGAGGGGCCAAGGTTGAGCGAGACGCTCTGCCCCAGCGCCGGCGAGGCCAGCATCAGGAGCAGCATGAGGCACAGCCCGCCCCACCAGAGTGTCGGCGCCAGCCGGGAGAGAGGAAGCGGCATTCTGCGCGCTCTCGGGAAAGGTCGGGGTCAGCTGGACGAGGAGACGATCTCGGTGATGGAGATCGACAGCCGGCCATCATCGGTGATCTGGATCTCGCCGCGGGCGATCAGCCGCTCATTGGCCATCAGGTCGATCGGCTCACCGACCTTCTTGTCGAACTCGATGACCGAGCCGCGGCTGAGGTTGAACAGCGCGGCCATCGGCAGGCGCTTGTTGCCGAGCACCACCTGCACATTCACCGGAATGTCCATGATGCGGGGCTTGCGCTCGGCGAGGAACGGGTTCTCGTTGGGGGCGCTCTCGCTCACTGCTGCTTCTCCTGTGGCGTGTCATCCGCCGGCGTGTCGCCCAGAATGGCCAGCACCCGCGCCATCAGCGCCGCCGGATCGTAGAGGAGGCCCCCATTGGTCCATCTGGCCTCGGCTTGGCCCGGGGGCATCGTCGGGTCGGGCAGCAGGCGGATGCGGTCTGGCAGCGGCCCGGCAGGAAAGCCGTCCTGCTCCGCGGCCGACAGCGTATCGGGGTGGGCCTGCAGGGTGATGGTGTCGGTGCCGCGCTCGGTCAGCGCCTGCGCCAGCAGGGCGGCGACCTCGCCGCCCGCGGCATGCGCCAGCAGCACGGGAAAGACTGCCTCCAGCGCCGCCACGAGCGCGGCGCGCAGCTCGGCATCCAGTTGCCGGCGGTCCTCTGCCCGGCGCTTCAGCAGAGCCTGCAGCGCCTCGGATGCGGCGACGGCACCCTGCTGGCCGCGCGTGGCCAGGGCGGCCTGCATGGCCTGCTCCGCCAGGGCGCGGCTGGCCGCCTCGCCCTCGCTGCGGCCCCGCGCCATGCCCTCCTCAAAGCCGCGCTGCCGGCCAAGCTCGAGCGCCTGGAGGCGGATGCGCTCCTCGGCCGCCAGGCGCGCGGCGGTGCTGCCATCCTCGTCGGCGATCAGCACCCGCAGCGGGGGCGGCTGGAAGGGGCGCACGATCATGCCGGCGTGCCCTCCTCGATCCAGCTCCGCACCACCGCCAGCGCCTCATCCGGCCGCTGGTCGATGATCTCGTTCAGCGCATTCAGCGAGGAGAGGCGGATCTGGATGTCCTGGCCGACCGTGGCGATGGCATCGTCCATCGTCTCGACCGCCGCCGCCTCCGCCGCCGCTGCCGCGGCTGCCGCCGCAGCCGCCGCAGCCGCCGCGATCCGCCGGCGCCGCCGGCGATACAGCAGCAGGCCCGCGCCACCCGCCAGCAGCACACCGCCGCCGAGCAGCGCCAGCTGCGCTCCGTTCAGGGTGATGCCGCCGGCGTCGGCCGCAGCCAGGGTGCCAAGCCCCTCATCCGGCAGGAAGCGCAGCGTATCGACCGTGACCAGGTCGCCACGCTGCTGGTCGTAGCCGACGGCCGAGCGCACCAGCGCGGCCAGCCGCTCCAGCTCCTCCTTCGGGCGCGGCTGCGCGTTGCCCTCGGCATCCATGATGCCATCGACCACGACGGCGACACTGACGCGGCGCACCGCGCCCGGCTCGCGCACCGTCTCCTCCACCTTGGAGGAAATCTCGAAATTGACCGTCTCGTTGGTCCGCTGGCTGGTGGAGGCGCTGCGGTTGGCGGCCTGGTTCACCTGCTGGTTCGGCAGGTTCTGGCCGACCGTCACCGGCGCTTGGCCGCGGCCGTCCTCGCTGCTCTCCTGCTCGTTCTGGCTCTGGCGGCCGCGCTCCACCTGGCCCAACGGGTCGAAGGTCTCCTGGCGCGCGACGACCCGGGCGCCCTCGATCTCGACGGAGGCCACGGCGCGCACCCTGCCCCGGCCGACGAGCGGCTCCAGCAGGTCCAGCACCGCCTTCCGCAGGGCCATCTCATGCCCGGCGCGGATCTCGCCGATCCGCCCCGCGATGGCGCCCATGCCGCCATCGGCCGCCAGCACCACGCCGGTGGGATCGACCACCGAGACATCCTCCTGCCGCAGCCGCGGCACGGCGCCGGCCACCAGCAGCCGGATGGCCGCGGCCTGCGCTGCGCCCAGCCGCTGGTTGCCGTTGGTGGTGACGGTGACGGAAGCGGTGGGCGGCGGCGCATCGCGCGAAAAGCTCTCCCGCTCCGGCAGCACGATGTGCACCCGCGCGGCGCGCACGCCCTGCATGGTGACGATGGTTCGGGCCAGCTCTCCCTCCAGCGCGCGCAGCCGTTGGATGCGCTGCATGAAGGAGGTCATCTGCATCGGGCTGGCCTGGTCGAGCAGTTCGTAGCCGGCGCCGCCCTGGCGCGGCAGGCCGTCGGCCGCCAGCTGCATGCGCAGCCGCGGCACCTGGTCGGACGGCACGAAGATGGAGCCGTCGGGCCGCACCTCGACGGGAACCTTCAGCTCCTCCAGCCGTGCCGCGATCCGTCCCGCCTCGGCCGCCTCGAGCCCCGCATAGAGCAGGCCGTTCGGCGCCCCGGCAGAGCGGGCCACCAGCACGACAGCCAGCACAGCCGCCAAGGCCACTGCCAGCAAGGCGCCGATTTTCGCAGGACCAAGCCGGCCCAGGCTCGTGCCCAGCCCCCCCAGATCCAGACCAGGTCCAAGGGTCTTTACTTGCTGCATCGACCTTCTATCGCCCCATGCTCGCTGCAGATGCGTCGGCGCCGAAGGCTTCGGCTCCATCACGCCGCCAGGACCCTGCCTCCTCTCCCCGCCATGCTGCCACCAGCGTTTTTAGCATGGCATGCGAGAACACGTCGGTTTATATCTGCCACCACTCCGCTTGTCGCGCGAAAAATCGCCATCGCCGGGAGATCCGCCGACCATGCCTTCGACACCCGCGGACAAATCCGCGAAAAATCAGGAAACGGCGCCCGCCAAAAAGGGCCGCAAGCGGCTGCTCCTGATACTGCTGCTGCTGCCGGTCCTGCTCGGCGGCGGGGCGGCGGGCGCTTGGTTCCTGGTGCCCGGCCTGCCCGAGAAGGTGCAGGCTCTGCTGGGCCGCACGCCCGCCGAGGAGACGGAGATGGCCAGCACGCCGGCCTCGCCCGGCAAGCCGAGCTTCGTCGAGTTCCCGGAGATGACTCTTTCGCTGCCCAATGCGGGGCGGCCGCGCCAGCTCCGCCTGAAGCTGGCGGTGGAGGTGATGGGAGACCCGGCGCTGGTGCAGGCCGACCTGCTGAGCCCCCGCATCTACGACAGCCTCATCCTATACCTGCGCACCCTGCGCGATGGCGAGATGGAGGGCGCCCTGGCCATGGACCGCCTGCGCGGCGACCTGCATCGGCGGCTCGAGCTGGTGCTGGGCCCGGGCAAGGTGCGCGACGTGCTGATCACCGGCTTCGTGGTGGCCTGAGCGATGAGCGGCGCCGAGACACCGCCCGAGGGCGGCGAAGATCCCGCCATCGACCCGATGGCCGACTGGGGCGCCGCCGGCGTCGCCATGGGCCAGGGCGACATCGACGACCTGTTCGGCGGCCCCGAGGGCCCGGCCGAGCCGGAAGCGCCCCGGCGCGGGCTGGAGGCGCTGGTCGGCGGCGCGGTGCGCTACGAGAAGCTGCCGATGCTCGACATCGTGGTGGACCGGCTGGCGCGGCTGATGACCAGCTCCAGCCGCAAGTTCACCGCCGACAACGCCGATGTCGTCATCGACCGCTCGCGCCCCGTGCGCGTCGGCGCCTTCCTCGACACCATCACCCTGCCGGCGCTGATCGGCATCATCCGCATCGAGGAATGGGACGGCTACTGCCTCGCCGCGCTCGATTCGCGGCTGATCGGCTCGCTGGTCGACATCCTGCTCGGCGGCCGGCGCAACGCGCTGCAGCCGATCGAGGGGCGGCCCTACACGGCCATCGAGCGCACCTTCGTCGAGAAGTTCGTCTCGGTCGTCACCAACGACCTGAGCAAGGCCTTCGAGGCCGTCTCGCCCGCCAGCTTCCGGCTGGAGCGCTTCGAGATCACGCCGACCTACGCGCTGATCACCAAGCCCACCGCGCCGGCGCTGACCTTCCGCGCCGAGATCACCATGGAAGGCCGCGGCGGCTACATTGACTTCCTGCTGCCCTTCGCCTCGCTGGAGCCGGTGCGCGACCTGCTGAGCCAGGAGGTGCTCGGCAAGAAGCAGGGCGGTGACACGATCTGGCGCAGCCACCTGGCCGAGGAGCTGCCCCGCGCCACGGTCGACCTGACTGCCGTGATCGAGGAACGGACGGTGCCGTTCTCCGAGGTCGCCTCCTGGCAGCCCGGCTCGGTCTTCATGCTGGACCGCCGGCAGGAGGATCCGATTGACGTGCATTGCGAGGGGCTGATGGTCTGCCGCGCGGTGATCGCCTCGAAGGACGATCGGGTGGTGCTGCGCGTGGAGGAGTGCGTGATCGAGAAGGGCTGGCCCGGCGATACGCCGATCAGCCAGGACGGGTGAGGAGAAACCCCCATGACGCTGACACAGATCCTCGACGCCTCTGCGCTGACGGTGCTGGCCGCGCAGGCGGGATGGATCGCGCTGCTCTACCGGAGGATGGGGCGCCTGCGCAGCGCCCTGGAGGGCGCGGGCGAGGTGATCGCCCAACTCGACGAGGCCTCCCGCCGGCTCGACGCCTCGGCGGGCGGCATCGTGCAGAAGGTGCGCGACGGCATCGCCGAGGTGGATAGCAAGATCACCGCCTGCCGGCGCCTATCGCAGGAGCTCTCGGCCGCCTCGCGCAATGCCGAGGAGGTGGCGCTGCGGCTCGACCAGGCGCTGCGGCAGAACCGCAAGCTGAATGCCGCGCGTGCCGCCGCGCCGCCGCGCGAGCTGGTGGAGCCGCTCGGCCTGGCCGACCGCCTCTCCGCCCGGCCGGCGCCGGCCTTTCCCGCGTCGGCCGAGCCGCCGATCGTGGACGTGTCTGCCTTCCCCCCGGCCTCACCCCCGGCCTCCCTGGCGGCGGCCTTGTCAGCCCCGCTGCCGGCTCCGTTGTCGGCCTCCCTGCAGGTCCCTCTGCCATCCAGCCCGCCGGCCGAACCGCCGCTGGAGCGGTTGCTGGCCGCCGAGCTGCTCTTCGCCGACCTTTCGGGGCCGGCGGCGGCCGCCGCCGTGCCGGCCCAGCGCACCATCCGCGTGAAGCTCGACTGATCGCCAGGACATCGCATCATGACCTCCTACCCGCCTGACCTCGCCCCGTCCCGGCGCCGCCTGCTGGGGCCACGCCTGGGTCTGCCGATGATGGCGCTGGGCCTGGCGGCGCTGCTGCCCGGCCGTATTTCCAACCTGATGGAAGGACCAGCCTGGCCGGTGATGCCGGGCTTCAGCACGGCCTTCTCTCGCTCGCCGGAAGCGCCGCGCCCTGTGCCGGAACAACCGGTGACGCTGCGCGAGGGCGTCATCGCCACACCGAACGTCTCCTCCGTGCTGGCTGCGCCGGTGCGCGCCAATCCGCTCGGCGAGGAGCGGCCCGGTGAGGCGCGCCTGCTGGCCGAGGTGATGCGCCGCCAGGCGGAGATCGACCGGCGCGAGCGATCCCTGGAGGCGCGCGAGGCGCGGCTGCAGGCCGCCGATGCGATGGCCCGCGCGCAGATCGCCGAGCTGATCCGGCTGCGGACGGAGATCGAGCAACTCGTCGTGCGGGAGAGCACCGCGGCGGAGGCCGATATCGATGCGCTGGTGGCACTTTATGTGAACATGCGCCCGCAACAGGCGGCAAAGGTGCTGGAGCGGCTGGAGCCGCCACGCGCCGCCATCATCCTGCTCAAGATCCCGGAGCGTCAGGCGGGGCCGATCATGGCGCAGATGGAGCCGCCGGCGGCGCTGGCGGTGACGCAGGAAATCGCCGGCCGCCGGGAAGCCTTCCGCACACCCCAGACACCCTGATCCTTCAGGCGCCCGCCTGCCATGGCAGGCGGGCGTGCAGGCTCAGCGGCCACTTGTGGGAACGGGACTGCCCTGGGCCAGCATGGTGTCCGCGGTCTGCGGCGAGATGGCGCGCCAGGCAGCCGCGTTGCGCAGCGCGTATCCGCCCTCTGCCAACGCCATGATCCGCTGCTGCGCCACCGGCAGCACGAATTCGAGGTCGCCTTCCAGCCATGTGGTCACTTCCTGCGCCCCTTCCGGCAGGAGGAGGCCTGGCCGGGTGGCAAGCCGGCGCGCGAGGTTCAGCAACCCGTCCAGCGTTGCGGCATGCGCCAGCGGCCAATGCCGGGCGGTGAAGCGCGCCGGGCGCAGCGCCAGCGACCAGCCGGCTTCCGCGGCGCGGCCCCGCGTCAGTTCCAGGCACCATGTGCCCTGCCGCGCCTGCCAGCCCCGCGGGGAGGCCAGCGAGAAGCGCAGCAGCCCCTCGGGCTGCGCCGGGCGCACCGCCAGCGGCCGCACCTCCAGCCCCAGGGCCGAGAAGCGGCCATTCAGGCCGCGATTGCGCCACCACATCCACCCCGCCACGCTCGCCATCATGGCCAAGGACATCAGGGGTACGGACCCGGACGGACGCGAGAGTTCCGGCATGCCGCCGAAGCTCGCGCCAATGCCTGCGGCACCCAGGACGGCGAGAGCCGGCAGAGGCGAGAAGCGCGGTCGGAAGGACAGGCTCATGGCGGTGTCTCCGCGGAGGATCAGAAGCTTGGCAACTCTCCCGCAACTTCCACAATTTTTCGCAAAACGTCGTAAGGGTTGCGGCGACGAAAGGAAAGATGTTTGGCCCGCTTGATGAATTTCGCATATCGCGCATAATGCGAAAATTCGAAAAAAGTTCGGCTTGGAGAACGACGATGGCTGGACAAAGTTCCGCCGCAACGAATGGGGCCCTGTGGGAGGGCGCCGTGCAGGCCCTGCTGGCTCATGCGGCCGCACAAGGCCGGCGCGACGGCCTGTCTTCGAAAGACCCGCAGGATTCTGCCCGTTGGCAGACCCTGGAAATGCCTGCACCGTCGGACCTGCCAGCGGAATTGCGGGCCTTCATGCAGATCGCGCTGTGGCACTGTTATACAACCGGCCATCGGCATGGCGCCGAGGTACGGCGGGAGAATGATCGCCGTCTGTCGCGGCAGGAGCCACCCCTGGCAAGCCTGAGCGCCTGAGGCATCCGCCGGCGCGGCTTTCCACCCCGGCGGAATTGGATTCCTCAGATGCTCTGGCTGGCCGTGTAGGCCTTCTGTGCGCCGGCTGCCGCGGCCGGCGCGGGCTGCTGGCCCCGCAGCGCCTCCACCACCTCGGCGGGCAGGTTGCGGCCATCCTCGCCACCCCGCATCGCGCCAATCCGGTTCATCCGGGTAAAGACATCCACGAGGGTGGAGACCATCGCCTGCTCCTGCGTATGCGCCACCCGCGCCGGCGCGCCGCTGCCCCACCAGCGCGGCTCCTCGCTGGGCTGGGCTGTGCCTGGCTTGGCCAGCCTGGCCAGCGCCGTGGGATCCAGCGTCACCGGCCCGGCCGGGGCGTTCATGCCGAGCTGCGCATAGGTCTGCCCGACTCGCTCGCGCAGCCGGTCCATCACCTGCCGGACGGAGAGCGGCGCGCCATCGGCGCCGCGGAAGATGGCCGGGTTGGCACGCGCGGCATCGGGCAGGATGCTGCTGGCGGCCGTGCCAGGGTCGTTGCTGGCGGCCCGCAGCATTTCCGTGGCGCCGCGCACGCCGAGGAAGTGCCCGAGATAAAGCTCCGTCGCATCCGGCTTGCGGCCAAGGACGGGGGAGAGGGCGTCGGAGATGTCCTTCAGATGCTCCGCCCCCATGCGGGCGGAGATGTCGGGGTCATCGCGCAGCGCCAGGATGCGGCTGCGCAGCGCCGGATCGGAGACCATGTAGCGCCCGCCGGTGCGGGTGATGGCGGCGGCCTCGTTGGCCAGGCCGTGCTCGGCGCCGTGCGCCTGCACCACGCCGAGCCAGGTCTGCTCGATGAACTGGAACAGGCCGCGCGCCGAGGAGGTGGAGGCCTGCGCCTCGGCCCGGAAGCCGCTTTCCATGGCGGCCTTGGCGGCGAGCACCTCGAAGCCCATGCCCGTTGCCTTGGCGGCGTTTCGCAATGCGCCAGTTACCTGGGCATCGACGGTGTAGCGGCCGATCTTCTCGGTGCGGGCGCGCGCCGTGGCATTCAGACCGGCCTGATCCAGCGCGGTGCCGAGAGCGGCGGGAAGGGGCATGGCGGACCTCACGGTTTGCGAAAAATGCTCATAGCACAGAAAGGCGCGAAATGATAAGAGCCTTGGCGCGGGCAGATCCTGGCCCGACCGTCGCAACATGCGGGGCCGCCCCAGTCGATGATCCAGATCGCCGGAATCCTCGGAGTTTTCGTTGCCGTCTTCGGCGGGTACCTGATTGCCGGCGGCAAGATGGGCGTGATTCTCGGGGCTGTCGGGCCCGAGATGATGATCATCGGCGGCAGCGGCTTCATGACGCTGCTGATCGGCGGTGACGGCGCCCTCGTCGCCAAGACGCTCAAATCCTTCGGGCTTGTCTTCAAGGGCTCACGCTGGAACCGGAAGGATTTCAGCGATGTGCTCTGCCTGCTCTATTTGTTGCTGCGCACGCACCAGAAGGAAGGCGCGGCCAAGCTCGAGAAGCATATCGAGAAGCCCGAGGCCTCGCCGATCTTCAGCCGCTATGCCCGCCTCACACAGGACCCGGCATTGCGCGGCCTGATCTGCGACACGATGCGGACCATCACTCTCAATAACAAGGACCCGCACCGCGTCGGCGAAATGATGGAAAGCACCATCGAGAAGCGGCACAACGAGAACCTGAAGCCCGCCAAGGCCATCCAGGGCATGGCCGACGCCTTCCCGGCGCTTGGCATCGTCGCGGCGGTGCTCGGCGTCATCAAGGCCATGGGCGCCATCAGCGAAAGCCCGGAAGTGCTGGGCCGGATGATCGGCGCGGCGCTGGTGGGCACCTTCCTCGGCGTGTTCCTCTCCTACGGGCTGATCGGCCCCATGGCTTCGCGCCTGAAAGCTATTTTCGAGGAGGAGAAGCGGATGCTGGATGTCGCCCGCGTGGTGATCTCCAGCTACCTGGAGAATCTGTCGCCCCAGATCTGCGTCGAAGTCGGCCGGCAGGCCGTGCCCTCGAAGATGCAGCCCAGCTTCGACCAGATGGAGGAGCAGCTGCGCGAGGCGGGCCGGGTGAAGACCGACGGGTCCGGCGAGGGCGGCGGGGAGTAAGCGCGCATGCGCCGTTCCCTGCTGCTGGCCAGCCTGGTGCTGCCACCGCTGCTGGCCTCCCCTGCCCTGGCGCAACAGGCGGCGCCTGCGCCGGCCGCGCTCACGGCGCCGGATGACGGTGCCGTGGTGCGCGTCCGCAGTGGCCAGCATCCCGATCGGGGTCGCGTGGTGCTGCATCTGGGCCGCATTCCGCCCTACAGCCTACGGCGGGTCGGGCAGGACTACGAGGTGCGGCTGCGCGGCCGGCACCAGCTGGACCTGGCCGCTCTGCGGCGCCTGCGGGAAGTGAGCGGCGCCGAGTTCCGCCAGGACAGCGAGGAGACGGTGCTGCTGCTGCGCGTCACCTGCGACTGCGTGGCCGAGAGTGGCGTCACGGACGGCATGCTGTTCGTCGACCTGCGGCCCGCCACGGCCGCTGCCCCCGCTAAGGCTGCCGCCCCTGCAACACCGCCCCAAAACCCTGCCTCGCCGCGCGAGGCCCAGGCGGCGCGGGAGGCGGCGCAGATCGCCGCGGCCCGCCAGCGCCTGCTGGACGATGCGGTGCGGCTGGGGCTGATGAGCCCCGATCAAGCGAAGGCCATGCTCCAGGGTTCCGCCGCCACGGCTCCGGCGGCCGCCGCCCCGCCCGCGCCGCCTGCACCGCCACCCGCCGATGATCTCGGCGCATTGCGGGAGAGCATGTTGAGCCGCCTGGCCCTGCTGAACAGGGTATCCACCCCGGCGGCGGCCCCTGCTGCGCCGCGCCCCGGCGGGGCCGTGTCCATGCCCAACCCGAGCTTCGCGGCCCCGGCGGAAGAGCCGCCGCGCCCGGTCTGCCTGGAGCCTTCCTTCAGCCTGCGCAGCTGGTCGGACGAGGACAGCTTCGCCAATCAGCTGACGGCACGGCGCGCCGCGCTGGCCCTGTCGGACCAGGGGGCGGCCGAGATGGCGGCCCTGGCGGAACTCTACGCGTTCCATGAACTGACGCGGGAGGCGTTGTCCGTGCTCTCCTCGCCCCTGCTGGAGCAGCCAACGGCGGCGCTGCGGGAGCGGCTGGAGCGCGTGCGGGACGTGGCGCGGCTGCTGGAGCGCGAGCCGATCAGCCCCACCTCCCCCCTGCTGGCGGAGGCGCCGGACTGCACCCGTCCTGACCTGCCGCTCTGGCGTGCCCTGGTAGCGGCGATCGGCAACGACGCCGCGGCGCTGGCCAAGCTGGCGCCACAGGCCCGGGCAGCACTGCGCGATATTCCGCCGGATCTGCGCCTGACCTTCGTGGCCACGATGGCCGATGCGGTGGAGGAGGACAGCGAGACGCTGCGGACCCTGCTGGCCGCCGTCCGTACAACCCCCGACCTTCGCGCCGACCAGCAGGCCCAGCGCAGCCTGCTGATGGCCAAGCTGGCACGGCTGGAGGGCAACCGCGCGGACGAGACGCTGCACCTGGAGCGCGCGGCACGCGGCGGGCGCAGCCTCCCGGCGCTTCAGGCCCGCATGCGGCTGGCGGCGCTGAATCTTTCACGGCCTGCCGCGGAGGGGCGGCGGGCGGAAGCGCAGCTGATGGATTTCTCGCGCGTCTATCGCTACGAGCCGCTCGGCGAGGAGGCCGCCATGCTCTACGCCCAGCGGCTGCTGGAGCGCGGCGAGCTGGCCCAGGCGCTGGCCGTGGCGGAAAGCGCCAGCCATGCCAACCAGCGCTCCAGCACGGAGAGCCGCGGCGCCCGGCTGGCGGCGCAGGCACTGCGGCTGCTGCTGGTCGATGCCAAAGGCATGACCCTGCCACCGCCCGGCGACCGGCTGTCGCTGTACTGGCAGTATGAGGGCTATGCCACGCCCGGCGAGCGCGGCGACGATATCCGCCAAGGTGCGTTGCGGCTGATGCTCGATGAGGGGCTGTATGATGCGGCGCTGGACACCAGCCGTCAGCTGACCCCTTCCACCGCACGGCAGCCAGGGGCCGCGCTGCTGATTGCCCGCGCCGAGGCGATGGCGACGCAGGGCGATCCGCAGCGCGCCATGGCGCTGCTGCGCGGCCTGCCGGAGACGGCGGATACGCATCGCGCCGCCGCCGCCGCGCTGGGCCGCATGGGCAAGCCGCTGGAGGCAGCGCAGGAATTGCAGTCGCTGCGCGCGTTGCCAGACCGGCTGGCGCGCGCGGAATGGCTGTTCCAGGCCCAGGCCTGGGTCGAGGCGGCCAATGCCTATGCCGAGTTGCTGCGCGACCCGGGCCTCGATGCCGCCAAGCGGGCCGAGGCCACGGCGCGGCTGGCCAGCGCCTCCGCCCTGGCGCGGCAGCGCCCGAGCGTGGCGCCGGAGCTGCTGGCGCCCGAGAGCAGCTCCGCCACCCTGCTGCAGCTGAGCGGCGACACGGGCGGGCCGATGCGTGGCGTGGCCGCCGCCCGCTCTGCCATCTCGCGCAGCCGCCAGATCGAAAGCCTGTTGCCAGAGACAGGGAGCAACTGAGATGGACAGTCCCAGTGCCGTCAGCCTTTCGGGACAGATCGCGCTGCGGCAGCAGCTCGACGTCACGGCGAACAATTTGGCCAATGCCAACACCGCGGCCTTTCGCGGCGACCGGACGCTGTTCCAGACCCATGTCAGCCGCCTGGCCGTGCCGGGGCGCGAAATCGCCTTCGTGCAGGACCGCGCCACCTATATCGACGTCAAGCAGGGCTCCATCTCGGCCACCGGCAACCCGCTCGACGTGGCGATCGACGGCGAGGCCTATCTGGCGGTCGAGCGCCCCGGCGGCGGGCGCGGCTACACGCGCGACGGCCGCATGAAGGTGGGCGCCGACAACACGCTGATGGACAGCGCCGGCCGCCCCATCCTGGACGAGGGCGGCGGGCGCATCCTGCTGCCCGACCGGGTGAGCAGCCTCGAGATCCGCGCCGACGGCACGCTGCTCGCCACGGTGGATGGGCGGGTGGACCAGGCGGGCCGCATCGGCCTGTTCCGTGCCGGAGACATGCGGGGCATCCGCAAGGCGGGCGATGGCCTGCTGGAGCTGCCGGCCGCCGATGTGCAGCCCGTGCCGCCCGGCACGCCGGGCATCCGCTTGGCGCAGGGCGCGCTGGAGGCCTCCACGGTGCAGCCGGTGCTGGAACTGGCCAACCTGACGATGATCCAGCGCAGCTACGAGGCCATGCAGCGCATCGTCAGCGAGGATGATTCGCGGGTGCGCCGGATGATCGAGGCGCTCGGGCGCCCGAACTGATCTGCAACGACATGCCTGAACGGGTCTTGGCCTGAACGGTTCTTGAAGGGATACGCACCATGCGCGCCATGAGCATCGCCGCCACGGGCATGCAGGCCCAGCAGACCAATGTCGAGGTCATCGCCAACAACATCGCGAATGTCTCGACCACTGCCTTCACCCGCCGCAAGGCGGAGTTCCAGGACCTGATCTACCAGTCCTCGGAGCGGGTCGGCTCCGCCTCCTCGGAAGCGGGCACGCTGCTGCCGGTGGGCACGCAGGTGGGCCTCGGCGTGCGCAGCTCGGCGGTCAACCGCATCACGCTGCAAGGCTCGCTGACCGACACCGGCAACCGCTACGACCTGGCGCTGGAAGGCCGCGGCTATTTCGGCGTGACGCTGCCGGACGGCACCACCGCCTACACCCGCGACGGCAGCTTCAAGCTCTCCCAGGAAGGCCAGCTGGTGAGCAGCGAGGGCTACCCGATCGAGCCCAATATCAACATCCCCGTCGATGCGCGGGACGTGACGGTGAACCAGGCGGGCGAGGTCCTCGTCACCCAGGCCAACGGGCAGCAGCAGAATGCGGGGCGGCTGAACCTCTACCTGTTCCCCAACGAGGCCGGGCTGGAGGCGATCGGCGGCAACAAGTTCCTGGAGACGGAAGCCTCCGGCCAGCCCAACGGCGGCCTGCCTTCCGATCCCGGTTATGCGAAAATCCGTCAGGGATATCTGGAAGCTTCCAACGTCAATGTCGTGCAGGAGATCACCCAGCTGATCGCCGCCCAGCGCGCCTACGAGATGAACTCGAAGGTGATCGAGGCGACCGACCAGATGCTGCAGACCGTCAATAACGTGCGGTGAGGGAGGAGAGCATGCGCCTCGCCCCCGCCGCGCCGCCGCTGCTGGCGGCCGCGCTGCTGCTCTCGCCGCCCGCCTGGGGGCGGGAGGTGTGGCACGCCACGCGCGCCCTGCAGCCGGGCGACGTGCTGCGCCCGCAGGATGTGGAGGCCGTGGTGCCGCGCCGCGACGCGCCCACCTTCATCGAGGCCGAGCGGGACATCATCGGGCTGGAGGTGCGGCGCCGTATCCGCGCCAATGCACCCATCCCCGAGCGCGACATCGGCGACCGCTCGGCGGTGCGCGCCACGCAGATGGTGCGCGTCTTCTGGAAGAGCGCCGGCGTCACGCTCGAGATGGAAGGCCGCGCCATGGAGGCCGGCGCCGTGGGCGAGGAGATCCGCATCCACAACCCGATCAGCGGCCGCACCATCCGTGCCATGGTGGTGGCCGATGGCACCGCGGAAGTGCAGGGCCGGCCATGAGCGGGCCTTCCCTCCTCCCCCGGCGGGCGCGGCTGCTGCCGGGCGGCTGCCTGGCGCTGGCTGCGGTGCTGGTCCTGGGCGGCTGCGACAGCTTCGGCCACATCCAGAAGCCGCCGCCGATCTCCGCCCCCGGCGCGATGGCCGACATCCCCTCCCTGACCGGCAGCGACGATCCCATCGAGGTCTCCACACGGCCGCGCCTGGCCGGCACCGGCCCGACGATGATGGGCTCGCTCTGGCGCCCCGGCAGCCGCACCTTCTTCCGCGACCAGCGGGCCCGCACGGTGGGCGACCTGCTGACCGTCGAGATCGAGATCGACGACAGCGCGCAGTTCGACAACCGGCTGGAGCTGGAGCGGGAGAGCAAGCAGAACCTCAACCTGCCCTTCCTGATGGGCCTGCAAGGCGCGCTCGGCAAGGCCTTCGGGGGCGCGCTGGACCCGGCGCTGGAACTGGGCGGCGGCAGCACCAGCAATGGGACGGGCCGCGTCCGCCGCACCGAGAAGATCCGCCTGCAACTGGCCGCCACAGTGGTGCGGGTGCTGCCCAGCGGCAATCTGGAGATCGCCGGCTCGCAGGAGATCCGCGTGAACAACGAGCTGCGCGAGTTGCAGCTGCGCGGCATGATCCGGCCCGAGGATATCCGCCCCAACAACCGCATCGCCTCGGAGAAGATCGCCGAGGCGCGGATTGCCTATGGCGGCCGCGGCGTGTCGAGCGATCTGCAGCGGCCGCGTTGGGGGCAGCAGATCATCGAGCGCGTGCTGCCCTACTGAGGCGGCGGCGCGGGCGGCCAGTCCTGCGCCAGCGCCTCCCGCAGCGCCCGCGCCGTCTCCAGCCCCAGGCCGGAGGCGAGGAGCGCCGTCCGCCCATCGGCCATGTCGAGCACCAGGCGAGCATTGGCGGCATGCTGTTGCTGCGCGATGCGTGCCGCCAATGCATGGATGCCGGCAGCTTCGCCCCCGTAAGGCCCCGCCTCTGGCTGGACGACACGCAGCGCCGCCAGGGGCCGCCAGGGCAGCAGGGCCTCGGCGGTTTCCACGCCTTCCGGGCGTAGCAGGATCTGCCGGGGGTGGCGGTTGCGGCGGGTCCGCTGCAAAGCCCGCAGCGCCAGGGCGGCGACCGCCAGACCAGCCACCGCGGCCGTGATGGAGACGCCATCGTGCCGCGCCGGATTCAACGCCACGGCCAGTGCCGGCAGGCCGAACAACCCGGTCAGCAACAGGGCCGCTGCCTGAAAGGCCAAGGGGGGCCGCGCCGGCTGCAACAGGAACAGCACGCCATCCCCTTGCGGGCGGCGCAGAAAACCACCGGTGCTGCCACGCGGCGGGGGCGTGTCCAGGGTGGGGAGGAAAGTGGCCATGAAAAGCTGTCCGGAGCGGAGGCTACCCTGCGACATTAGGTGCACCCGCGCTGGACAGCCACGACCAAGTCAGCACACGCGGTCCGGATGGGTGAAGATCTCGCAGGCCGTACCCCGCGCCAGCGCAATGAGGGTGATGCCGCAGCTCTCAGCCACCCGCACCGCCAGCGCCGTGGGCGCGGAGACCGCCACAAGCAACGGCGCGCCGATCATGGCCGCCTTCTGGACCATCTCGACCGAAACGCGGCTGGTGAGCAGCAGCGCGCCCGCTCCGGCCGGCTGGCCCTGGCGGGCCAGCGCCCCGGCGAGCTTGTCCAACGCATTGTGGCGGCCGACATCCTCTCGCAGCAGCGTCAACCCGCGCCCGGGCTGCCAGAACCCTGCCGCATGCACGGCGCGGGTTTCGCGGTGCAGGGCCTGCGCGGCGGAGAGTGCCTCCATGGCCGCGCTGATCTCGGCGTGCGGCAGGGTCGTGCCGGCGGTGACCGGCGGCAGGTTCCGGCCCGCCTCTTCCAGACTCTCGATGCCGCAGAGCCCACATCCCAAGGGTCCGGCCATGCGCCGGCGGCGGCGCGCGAGAACCTCCGAACAGGCCTCGGCCACCTCCATCTGCACTTCGATGCCAGCCGGCCGTGGCACGACCTCAAGCGACAGCATCTCGGCAGGGGAGCCGATCAACCCCTCCGTCAGGCTGAAGCCCAACCCCAGATCCTCCAGCGCGATGGGGCTCGCCATCATCACCGCGTGGGTGGAACGGCCGTAGGTCAGGGCCACGGCGGTTTCCTCCGCCACAGCACGGAAACCCGGCTCCGCCTGATCGCCCTGCCGGGCCAGGCGTGGCAATACCAGGCTGGGCCGGCTTGCCGTCTCCTGCATCATCATGGCCTGTCTCTCCCGCTGCACCCAGAAGCAAGACGCACGGCAGAACCAGCGGTTTCGCGGAACCCTTGCGCAGGGTGCGCGTTGGACAGGCAAGGTTGCAACGCAGGGAGACCGGGCATGTCGCAGAAAGCCGTGAAGATCGAACCCTATAAGGGGCCGGCGGGCGGCTGGGGCTCGGCGCAATCTCTGCTGAACGCGGTGCGGCGCGACGGAGCGGCCCAGGACGTACTGCGATTGCTTCCACAGCAGAACAAGAAGGACGGCTTCGCCTGCGTCAGCTGCGCCTGGGCCAAGCCGGCTTCACCGCATCCCTTCGAGTTCTGCGAGAACGGCGCCAAGGCCACCACCTGGGAGCTGACCAGCCGGCGCGCCACGCCGGAATTCTTTGCACGCCATACGGTCAGCGAGCTGCGGCTCTGGAACGACCATGACCTGGAATACAGCGGACGGCTGACCCAGCCCCTACGCTACGACCGTGAGACGGACCGGTATGTGGCGGTCGCGTGGGAGGAAGCCTTTCGCGCCATCGGCGCGGAGCTGCGCCAGCTCCGGCCGGAGACGGTGGTCTTCTATGCTTCCGGCCGGGCCTCGCTGGAGACGAGCTACATGTACCAGCTCTTCGCCCGGCTCTATGGCAGCAACCATCTGCCGGACAGTTCCAACATGTGCCACGAGACCACCAGCGTGGCCCTGCCGCAGAGCATTGGCGTCCCAGTCGGGACGGTGCTGCTGGAGGATTTCGACCACACCGACTGCATCCTCTCCTTTGGCCAGAACACCGGCACCAACAGCCCGCGCATGTTGCATCCGCTGCAGAAGGCGGCCAAGCGGAACGTCCCCATCATCATTTTCAACCCGCTGCGCGAGCGGGGGCTGGAGCGTTTCGTCAACCCGCAGAACCCGATCGAAATGGCGGGCAACGCCTTTGCCGGCAGCGATACGCGACTGGACAGCCAATACCACCAGCTCAAGGCAGGCGGCGACGGCGCGGCCATCATGGGGCTGTGCAAGGCCGTCATCGCCGCCGACGACAAGGCGCGCGCCGCCGGCCGGGCGCCGGTGGTGGATCACGCTTTCATCGCCGAGCACACGCAGGGCTTCGAGAGCTTCGCGGAGAGCGTGAGGGCCATGGAATGGTCGCTGATCGAGCAACGCTCGGGTCTCTCCCGCACGGCGCTGGAGGGGGCGGCCAACGTCTACTGCAATGCCCGGGCCGTCATCGCCAAGTTCGGCATGGGATTGACCCAGCACCGCGATGGCGTGGAGACGGTGCGTCTGCTGATCAACCTGCTTTTGCTGCGCGGCAACATCGGCAGGCGCGGCGCCGGAATCCTGCCGGTGCGCGGCCATTCCAACGTGCAGGGCCAGCGCACCGTGGGCATCAGCGAGAAGCCCGAATTGGTTCCGCTCGACCGCCTGGCCGAGCAGTACCATTTCGAGCCGCCGCGTTGGGAGGGATGGAGCACGGTGGATGCCTGCCAGGCCGTAATTGACGGCGAGGCCAAGGGCTTCATCGGGCTTGGCGGAAACTTCGCCCGCGCCGTACCGGACACCGAGCGGGTGGAATCTGCCTGGACGGGGCTGCGTCTGACGGTACATGTGGCCACCAAGCTGAACCGCAGCCATCTCCTTCCAGGCGAGGTGTGTTACCTGCTGCCGTGCCTTGGCCGGCTGGAGGTCGATCATCAGGCCAGCGGCCCGCAGGCTGTCTCCATAGAAGACAGCACGGCGTGCATCCATGGTTCCCGTGGCAAACGGGAGCCGGCCAGCCCCGATCTGCTGTCCGAACCCCGGATCGTGGCGGAGATGGCCAAGGCCGCCTTGCCTTCCAACCCGCATGTCGACTGGGATGGGTGGGTTGGCGACTATGGCCGCGTTCGGGATGCGATCGAGGCAACCTATCCGCAGTATTTTGAGCGGTTCAACGAAAGGCTGTTCCAGCCCGGCGGCTTCCCTCGCCCGCTCGGCGCCCGGGACCGGAAATGGGCGACCAAATCCGGCAAGGCCGAGTTCCTGACGCCGACAACCGTGTCCAAGGCGCAGGTCGCCGTGCCGGAGGGCGTGCTGCAGCTGATCACCCTGCGCAGCAACGACCAGTTCAACACGACGATCTATGGCTATCACGACCGTTTCCGCGGCGTGCAAGGCACACGCATGATCCTGTTCATGAACCGCGCCGACATGCGGCGGCAGGGCTTTCAGGAGGGCGAGCTTGTCTCCCTCCAATGCGCCATCGAGGATGGGATCATGCGGCGCCTCGGCGGTTTCCGCGTGACGCCTTATGCGGTTCCTGAAGGTTGCTGCGCCGCCTACTATCCGGAATGCAATCCGCTGATCCCACTCAGCCACCATGCGGAGGGCAGCAAGGTTCCTGCCGCCAAGTCAGTCCCGGTCGTCATCGATCGGCAGGCCGCGCCGCGCCCGTTCGGCGCCATCTGATCCGGGCTTCGCTTCGCCGCCTTTCCCGGCCCAACTATCGGGGAAGGCGGCAACTCCAGTGCATACGCCGTTGGTTACCTGTGCATCCGATGAAATACATGCCTGCTTCACAGCGGAAGATGGCTTCGTGGCAAGTTGCCGCATTCCTCATGAACAATCCTCCCGCAAGCAGAGCCCAGAGATCGGGCACGCCCTCCGTAAAGAATGCCAGGGTGCTCGCCAGTGGCCTAAAGCTGGCTGATCAAGGCGGTTGAGACCGCCACAGCCGGATCTTTCGGGCAGCGCCAGAGGGAGGGAGCTGGCACATGGCTGCTGACTGCCCTTCAGAAGGGCCTTTCGGCCTTCCTACTCCAGGGAGAGTTCCATCTTCTGCACAATCCGGCCCCATTCTTTATACTCGGCGGCAACCCGCGAGGCGAATGCGTCCGGCGAGAGCAGAAAGGGCCGATAATCCAGCCGCGTCAGGCCATTGACAACCGGGGCGGCCATCTGAGCGTTGGCCACTCCCTTGTGGAAGAACGATACGATCTCCGGCGAGGAATCGGATGGCAGGAAGAGGCCGAACCATTCCTGTGCTGTAAGAGCAGGAAGGCCGAGTTCGGCGAAGGTGGAGATATCAGGCAGGCGCGCGATACGATCAGGAGCCGTATGGGCCAGGATGCGGACGCTGCCCGCGAGATGGGCGGAAAGCACATCCCCCAGCACCAGGACGGCACTGGACAGGTTCCTCGCCTGGAGATCCTGTAGCACCGGCGCCGAACCTCGATAGGAAACATGCTCCAGGCTTGCCCCCCAAGCCGAAGCGAGCTTCAGGCCCAATAGGTGAGGCATCGATCCGGCGGCCGGTGATGCAAAAGGCACCACGCCTTGCGCCAAGGCCCAGAGCCGCAGTTCATCCAAGCTTCTGGCCGGATGCGCAGCAGGAACTGCCAGGGCGAAGGGAAAGGCGCAAAGCGGGGAGACAGGCGCCAGATCACGCAGGGCATTGTAGCGCGTGCTGCGCGGGTAGGTATGCGGCGCGATGGTCAACATGCTGGCCGGTGTCAGCAGCAAGGTGCTGCCATCAGGCGGCGAGATGGACAGCGCCTCCACCGCCAACCGGCCGCCAGCACCAGGCTTGTTCTCCACCACCACCGATGCATGGCCGAGCGCGCGCCATTGCTCAGCATAAAGCCGTGCCACCATGTCCGTGGCGCCACCAGGCGGAAATCCGACCAGCAGCCGGATATCCGTCTTTACCAGTGGAGCAGGAACGCGGCCCTGAGCCATCATGGGGCAGCCGGCCAAGGCGATGCTGCAGAACAGGCGCCGTTTCAGCCTTGTGTTATCCACGGATTGCTTCCTCCGGCCGATGCTGGAGGAAAAGTAGCAAGGCCATTCTTTCCCAAGGCTTCTCGGGCTTTGCACTCTTTGGCCAACCTGCGAGGCCTAAACCTTTTGCAGGAGGCAAAGGCCGCCTTCGCACCACGCAGCACCCTCCGGCATGGCTGAGAGGCAGCTCAGACCAAGGGGAATCCAAAGCATCGAGCACGATAAATCTCATTATCGTGTTCATTTGCTGTGGGAGAGGAGGTTGTCAGAAAGCGGTTCTCGGCTTGAAGCAGAAAATCCCTTGCGGCGCCGGTCAAGGCCCAACTCCCCAGTTAAGGATAAGGCGCTACGTGCAAATTCTAATGACACAAGTATTTAACTGTTCCGAAGCTTTCCCTTCCCCTCAAGTAATTAACGAGCCATTCACCAATATTCCCATTTTTCTTCCTTGAGGCTCTGGAAAAAGATTATTCTCGTTGTCGATCTGCAGCTCAGGCGGCACATTGGAGATCAGGAAGAAAAGAGTTGAAGGCTCCAGAGATCTTCTAGTGCCAACCGATGAGCACAAGAGGATTTGCCTGATACCCGAAGTAATCCTCTAAATCGCCCCGGCAAAATCCGGAGAGTATCGGCCAGGACGACTGTCCAGAGCCATGCTCGCAACAGCACAGTCTCAATTCCGAGATTTGAGACAAAGCTGCCGCGAAAGACCCCTTTTTGCCGCCAAAGGACACATCGACAATGCTCAGCGCCGTTTCCTCCTCCTCTTCCAGCGCCCTGATGACCATGCAGAGCCTGCGCTCGCTGAACAAGCAGGTCTCCACGGTGCAGATCCAGATCGCGACCGGCAAGCGTGTCAACACCGCCAAGGACGATGCCGCCATCTGGTCGCTCGCCAACACGCTCAAGACCGACCTGGCCATGGGCAAGGAAGTGGCCAAGGGTCTCAGCATTGCTTCCTCAACTGTTGCCGCAGCCTCGGCCGGCGCAGAGGCGGTGGTCGACCTGCTGCAGAAGATGCAGGCAATCGTGATAGAGTATCAGGCGAACGACTCTACCGGCACCGCAAACTACGCCAGCGCCGAAGCAGCAGTGCTCGAGATGGTGACGCAGGTCACCGATATCGTCACGAAGACCGAATTCCAGGGCAAGAGCCTGCTGGCCACAGCCTCGACCGACATGACCGTCATGATCAACGAGGATGGCGACACCATCACTGTCACCAAAAAGGATTTGCAGGATGCGGCGGCCACGGACCTCACCACCGATGCCACAGCGGCCACCGACTACACAACGCTCCTGGCTGCAATCGACACGGCGCTGGACCTCTCCAAGCCCATCGCCACTTACTTCGGCACTGCCTCCAAGCGCATCGATACCCAGAGCGACCTGCTCGCAACCTTGAACGACAATCTCAGCGCCTCGATCTCAAATCTGATCGACACCGACATGGACGAGGCGGCAGCCCGCCTGACCGCGCTGCAGACGCAGCAGCAGCTGGCGACGCAGCTTCTGTCGATCACCACGCAGAACCAGTCGGCCCTGATCCAGACCCTCTTCCGCGGGTTCTGATCAGCGCACAGATCTGCCGGCTCCTCCCAGGCTCGGGGGCAGAGCCGGCAGTAAGCTCCCCTCATTGGCGGCAACCATGATGGGGTAAGGGGGACGGCGCCAGGGACATCGGACCGCTACATCCCTGGCGCCGTCATCTTTCCGCTTTCCGCCCATGCCAGGGCTCAGGCTTCCGTCGCAGGCCACAGGCAACGATGATCTTCGCTGCCTGTCTTGCCAACGTTAGCGCTGCCTGGAGGCCCTATGCGGCAGCGCCTACCCTGGAGAAGGTGGATGCCGATGTGCCGCGCACCTTCAAGGCAGCGTCCGAGGTGCTGCGCGAGCACGGCGCCTGCTATGGACGCGAAGGGACGTTCAAGAACTGCCGCACACCCTCAGGCCGCTTCGCTCTCCAGCTTCGCCAGATAAGCAATCAGGGAAGACTGCCAGGCTCCGGCCTGCTTATCCTGCAGCAGGGCCAGCCGCGTGATGTCTCCCTGCCCCACCACGCGGACCGGCACGGGTGGCAGGCCGGGTACCTCCAGCGTGCCGTGGCTGCCCCGTGGCAGGGGCCGCTCCATCCGCAGGCAGGCGCCCAGCGGGTCCAGGCTGACCACCCGCACCGGCACGGCCGCCGCCGCCACGCCATGCAGGGTGGCCGGCAGGTCCAGCCCGCTGCGCGCGGAGGGGCGGTGACGGATCGCGGAGACAGCACCCTCCACCACACTCTCCAGCCGGTTCTGTAAGCCGTCCATCGTCGCCAGGACCTGCCCCGAGGCGCTGTGCATCATGCCCACCGACATGCGGCTGTCGTCGATCTCCCGCGAGGCGCCAGCCACCTGCTCCTGGGCCTGGCGCGCGGAATTGGCGGCGGCGGAGACAGCCTGGGCGATTTCGTTGACCGCGATGGCCTGCTCGGACATGGCTCCAGCGACCGTGGCGGCGACCTCGTCCAGCTCGGTGATGCTGGCACCGATGCTGTCCATCGAGTGGGTCACCTGCTCCGCCTGGCGCTGGATCAGGCCCAGCCGGTCGGCAATCTCCGTGGTGGCGTGAGCCGTTCGGCCCGCCAGGGTCTTCACCTCGGAGGCGACGACGGCGAAGCCCTTGCCCGCCTCGCCCGCCCGCGCCGCCTCGATCGTGGCGTTCAGCGCCAGCAGGTTGGTCTGCCCAGCGATCTCGTGGATCAGCCGCGACACCTCGCCGATCTTCTCAATGATGCCTTCCAGCTCGTTGAACATGTCGCGCGTGTGGCGGCTGCGGTCGGCGATGCTGCGCGTGGCCTCGGCGGCGCGCGAGATCTGCTGCGCAATGTGGCCCACCGCATCGGCCAGTTGCGCGGTGCGGCCGGCGGCGGCGTCGGCGGCCTGGGCGGAGTTGTCCGCCTCGGTGCTGGCCGCCATCGCCTGCTGCTCCACCCGTCCGGTCGAGAGTTCCACCTCATCCGTCAGCTGGCCAAGGTCACTGGCACCCTCGGCCATCTCGGCGATCAGCTGGCCCGCCTCGCGCTCGATGCGTTGGGCCATGGCGTTCAGTGCCTCCAGGCGCTGCGCCTCTTCCTGCTCCTGCGCCAGGACCTGCTTTTCCAACAATATTTCGCATTCCGATAGCTGCCGTCGCAGCGACACGCTTCCTTGCGCCAGCCCGGCCAGACCGGGCCAAGCCCGGCCGAGCCAACCCAGCGGAGGCGGAGCGCCATTCGGCAGCGGCTCGGCCATCCAGCGCGACAGGCGGTGCAGCCGGCTGTCCAGCAGCAACGCGCCGCCGAACAGCAGCAGGCCAAGTCCCACGCCCCCAAGCCAGAAGCCCAGCCAGGACGCCAGCGCCTGCCCTCCCAGCCCCAGCGGTACCAGAACCGCTGCCAGGAGCAGCAAGGCCCCGGCCTTCCCTTGCTCCGAGGATGGCGTGCCGGTGGGCAAAGGGGGAGGGTTCTGAAGCATCGGTACCCGGTTCAGGAAAAGCGCCCCCAGGTGGCGGCGGGCGGACATGCCCGTCTGCCGCCACCTTGGAAGCCAGAGAGCATGACCTGCGCTGCCACGCAGTGGGAGCAGAAGAGAGGCTTTCACAACAGCCACTTAAAATGCCTGAAGCGAAGGGTGCCTGATATGTCTCTACGATATTTCGCTTGAATAGAGAGTTTTTTCGCATAGACTGGTCGCGACGAATTTCGCATTGCTGGCAGAAGGCTGAGCACCGCATGGCCCTTCGCGCATCCCGCGCCACAGAACGCCCGGAGCTCGATTCCGCCGCCGACGGAGATGCCCTGCTGCAGCTCCGCCCCCGCCCGGACTTCGTCTGCACCGGCTCTCTCGCGGCCTTGGCGCAACGGGCGGAAACCTATCTGGGCGCCGGCTATTCGGTGCATTTCCGCGGCCCGGCCGGCAGCGGTAAAACCACTCTCGCCCTTCATCTCGCCGAGCGTCTGGCCCGCCCTGTCATCCTGCTCGTCGGCGACGACAGCTTCGACACGGAGCGGCTGATCGGGCGCGAGAGCGGCCAGCGCACCCGCCGGGTGGTGGACCGCTACATCAGCAGCGTCACCAAGGTGGAGAGCGAGACCAGCTCCGTCTGGCTCGACCGCGCCCTGACCATCGCCTGCACCGAGGGCGCCACGCTGGTCTACGACGAGTTCAACCGCGCACCGCCTGCGGCCAACAACGTGCTGCTGACGGTGCTGGAGGAGCGGCTGCTGATCCTGCCCAAGGCCGGGCGGGGCGAGAGCTACCGCCGCGTGCACCCCGATTTCCGGCTGCTGCTGACCTCCAACCCGGCTGATCATGTGGGCACACACCACACCCAGAACGCGCTGCTCGACCGCGTCGTCACCCTCGACCTCGAGAATTGCGACCGCGAGACGGAGATCGCCATCGTCACCGCCCGTGCCGCGCTGCCGGCGGCGGAGGCGGCGCGCATCGTCGACCTGGTGCGGGATTTCCGGCGCTCGGGCGAATACGCCCAGCGCCCCACCATGCGCGCCTCGCTGATGATCGCCCGCATGGTGGCGCGCGAAGGAATGAAGGCGGACGCGGCCGACCCGGCCTTCCGTCAGCTCTGCGCCGACATCCTGGCCAGCCGCCTGAAGCCCGGCCCGGACGGCATCCCCGATGCCCGGCACCGGCAGATGCTGACGCGGCTGATCGATCATTTCTGCGCGCCCGACGCCTGTACACCCGAGGTCCGCACACCCGAGGCCGCCACCTGATGCGCCCCGCAGCCCCCCGCCAGCGCCCGCCAGGCACACGGCTCAGCGCCCGTGGTGCCGGGCCGCAGCGCCTGGAATCGGCAGCGGCGGAATACGCAATGCTGGCCCAGCGCCGCGCCCGGCTGCTGCGGCAGATCGACCTGCTAGAGCGGCAGCGCCACGGCGCCGATGCGGGCTTCCAGGCGCTGGAGCAGCGCATGGCCACGCTCTCGCGCCAGATGCTGCCGCCGGCGCCGGAGGCTCGGCCGGCCCCCTCCGCACCGCCGGAGGCCGGGCCGCTCACCCTCCCGGCCGCCGCCGCCGAGCCCCGCCCCGCCCCCGCCGCCGCCCGGCGGCGCGGCATGCTGCTGGAATACTGAGGAGGATCCGCATGGAACCCACCGCCCTCGTCAGCCGCGCCAAGCAGCAGCTCGAGGCGCTGATCGGCCTGTCCACCGACACGATCAGCCGCTTCGACCGGAATGCGGAGGGCTGGCTGCTGAACATCGACATGCTGGAGCACAGCGCCATCCCCCGCACCCACGACCTGATCGCGCGCTACGAGGTGGTGCTGGACGAGGCGGGCACGCTGCTGCGCTGGCGCCGCACCGCCCGCACCCAGCGCGGCCAGCTTCTCGAAGAAAGCTGAGCGCGGGCCGCACCCTTCACCCCCAGGAGACAGAATGTCCCTGCAGCACTCCGTCGGCGGCAGCAGCCTGGCCGACATCCTGGAGCGGATCCTCGACAAGGGCATTGTCGTGGCCGGCGACATCTCCATCAGCCTCGTCGGCGTGGAGCTGCTGACGGTGCGCGTCCGCCTCGTCGTCGCCTCGGTCGATCGTGCGCTGGAGATGGGCATCCGCTGGTGGGAGGGCGAGCCCGCCTACCAGGGCAATGGCCGCGCCCTGGCGCAGGAGACCGAGCGGCTGCGCGCCGAGAACCTGCAGCTCAGCGAGAGGCTGCAACGGCTGGAGCAAAGCCTGGCCGCGCCGCGCGGCTGATCCCTCACCCTGTCAGGAGGTCGCCAGAATGGCACCGCACCGCATCCTGTCGCCGCACGCCACGCCCGGCCTCTCCCGCCGGCTGAGCGAGCGCGCCCGCGCCCACCAAGGTCTCGGCCACCCCCCCTCGCCCACCGGCGCCGCAGCGGTGGAAGGCATGCGCGCCGCGCTGCGCGACCTGCTGGGCCGGGCAATGGCCGATGGCAGCCAGACCGGCCCCGCCATGGAGGCTGGCTGCACGGCCTATGCACCGGGCGAGGCCCCGCCCCGCCAGCCCCGCAGCGAGATCCGGAGCGAGGCGGGCGGCTGGCGCATCCTGGCCGAGCTTCCCGGCACGGCGCCCGAGGCGGTGGCCCTGGCGATCCGCGACGGGGTGCTGCTGATCCATGCCAGCGGCCCCTTCCGCTACGAGGCGCGCCTCGCCCTGCCCGCGGGCGCCGACCCGCACAGCCTGCGCTGGCACTGCACCCATGGCTTGCTGGAAGGGCGCCTCGCCCCCCGCGGCCGGGAGGACGAGGCATGAGCAGCCTCTACATCTACGGCCTCGCCCGGGCCGAGGAGCGGCCGGAGGCCGCGTCGCTGGGTACCGGCCTGTCCGGCGCGGCGCTGGAGTGGGTGGCGGAGGGCGGGCTGGCCGCGCTGGTCAGCGACTCCCCAGCCGAGCACATCACCCCCACGCGCCGCAGCATGCTGACCCACACGGCGGTGCTGGAGCGGGCGCAGCAGCAGCGCGCCATGCTGCCGGTGCGCTTCGGCACCGTGGCGCCGGACGCGGCGACGCTGCGGCAATGCCTGAACGGCAATGCCGCCACCCTGAGCGCCGCGCTCTCCAGCATCGCCGGGCGGGTGGAGCTGGGCGTCAAGGCGAACTGGCGGGAGGATGTGGCCTTCGCCCAGCTGCTGGAGGAGGATGCCGGGCTGCGCCGCCTGCGCGACCGGCTGCGCAGCCGCCCCGCCGCCGAGACCTATGCCGAGCGGATCGAGCTGGGCCGCAAGGTGGAAGCCGCCCTGGCCGCCCGCCGCCAAGCTGACAGCGCCGCCATCCTGGCCCGGCTGGCGCCGCTGGCCGAGCGCGAGACGGCGCTGAAGCAGCTCGACGAGACGATGATCCTCAACCACGCCTTCCTGGTGCCGCGCAGCCACGAAGCGGAATTTGATGCCGCCATGTCGGCCCTGGCGGCGGAGCACGCGGCGCGCATCGACTTCCGCTATGTCGGGCCGGTGCCACCCTACAACTTCGTCACGCTGCATGCCGACCTCTTCGGCCGGGCGTGACGGCGATGCTGTTCCGTCTGCTTGCCGCGCCGGTTGCCGGGCCCCTGGGCGGGATCGCCTGGGTGGCGCGGCAGATCACCCAGATGGTCGAGGAGCAGAATTTCGACCCCAAGCGGATCGAGGCGGCGCTGCTCGCGCTGGAGCGCCGGCTGGAGGCGGGCGAGATCGACGAGGCCGCCTTCGAGGCCGCCGAGGCGGAGCTGCTGGAGGAACTGCACCTCATCCGCGCAAGGCAACAGGCCAAGGCCGGCGCCGCATGAATCCGGGTCAGGAGGCTCTACGATGAAAGGTCTGGTACGGCTGCTCGGGATCGGCACCCCCGAAGGCGCAGCAGCGATCCGCCTGGCACTCGGCCGGGTCGGCGGCCATGGGCTGGTGCAGCACGAGGCGGCAGGCTTCGTCGCTTTCGCTCAGCAGGAGCCGGCGGGCCCACGCCGGGGCCTGGGCGAGGCCGCCCGCCTGCAGGGGCTTCTGGTGGTGCAGAAGCGGCTGGAGGCGGCCTGCCGCGTGGCGCCCTTCCTGCCCGCCAACCCGGCCGCCGCCCTCTGCCCCGCCGCCGAACTGCCCGAGCTGCTGGAGGCCGCCGCCGACGGGCTGGGCGCGGCGCTGGAGCGGGACGGCGCCACGCATCAGTGGCAGGTGACGCTGCGCTGGCCGGTGGAGCACTGGCTAGCCTCGCACCGCCCCCGGCTGATGGCCGCGCAGGCCAGTGGTGAATTGCGCGACAGCACCGCGCTGGCCGCCGCCATCGCCCAGGCCATGGTGGACGAGGCCGCGCAGCGCGCAGCGCGCCTGGAGGCGGCCCTGGCCCCCGCCGTGCTGCGCCTGGCCCGCCTGCCCGCCGGCGCCGAGACGGAGCTGAGCTTCGTGCTGCTGGTGCCCCGCGCGCGGGAGGAGATCATCGAGCAGGCCTTGCAGGCCCTGCCGGCCGATCTCTCCGCGGGCGGCAGCGCCGAGTTGCGCGGGCCGATGCCGCCCGTGAACTTCGCCGCCTGGCAGGTGGCGGAGGCAGAGGAGCCGGCCCTGCGCGCCGCCTGGGCGCTGCTCGGTCTACCGGAACGGGTGGATGCCGAGGTTCTGCGCCTGCGCTGGCGCGACCGCGCCGCCAACCTGCACCCCGACCGCACCCTTGCCCCGGGCGATGGCGGCGCCATGGCGGAGATGCGCGGCGCCTACCGGCTGCTGGCGCCCTTGCTGGACGCCGGGAAGGACACCGACCTGACCGCCCTGCTGCCCCGCGCCCGCCGCCGGCTGGTGCCCTGCGGCGAGGTGGCCGCATGAGCGCCGAGGCCTGGTACGCCTATGCCGTGACGGCGGCCGGCCATGCCGCGCCGGCAGTGCCGCCCATTCTGCCCGGCGCGGCGCTGGCCGCGCTGCCGGCGGGCGAGGTGGCGGTGCTGGCCAGCCCCGTGCCGCGCGCGCTGTTCGACCGCGAGGCGCCCGGCAACCGCACCGCCGAGCCCACCTGGATCGCCGAGCGGGCACAGGCGCATCACGGCGTGGTGGCCGCCGCCGCGCCCTGCCTGCCCTTCGCCTTCGGCGCGCTGTTCAGCGGCCTCGCCCCGCTGCTGGACTGGGCGGAGGAGCGGCGGTCGGTGCTGGCCGAGGCGCTCCGCCTGCTCGGCCAGCGCGCCGAATGGAGCCTGATCCTGCGCGAGGACGCGGCGCAGCACGCAGCCTATCTGCAACGCACCGAACCAACTCTTTCGGAACTGGCGCGCAAGCGGAGCGGGGCCGGGCCGGGAACCGCCTTCCTGCTGGCACGCCGGCTGGAGCAATTGCTGCCGGCAGTGCGGGCAGCGCGCCTTGAGGCGCTGCGCGAGCAGATGCACGCCGTGGCCGACCAGTGCGGCCTCGCCCCCCAACCCGAGCCGCGCCCCGAGCGGCTGACCATGCTGGCCGACACGGCCGCCATCGAGGCGGCGCGCCCGGCGCTGGAAACGCTGGGCGACAGCCTCTCCGGCACCGGCGTGACGCTGGAGCTGTCCGGTCCCTGGCCGGCCTACAGCTTTGCGCGCAAGGCGCTGGAGCATCCGGCATGAGCCATTCCGCCACCCTGGAAAGGCCCCCTGCCCTGCCCCAGCAGCAGAGCCTGGTCGAAGTGCTGGACCGGCTGCTGGAGACGGGGGTGGTGCTGGACGGCCAGTTGGTCCTCTCGGTGGCCGGGGTGGATTTGGTGCAGATCAGCCTGCGGGCCCTGCTCTCCTCGGTGGAGGCTGCCTCGCGCATGATGATGGGGCCGCCCACGCCATGAGCCTCTCCGCCCCGGAAACTTCCTCCACGAGCGTCCCGCCGATCCGCCTGGAATTGGACCCCGCACGGCTGGAGCAGGATCTCGGCCGGCTTGTGCTGACCCTGGTGGAATTTCTCCGCCGCCTCATGGAGGCGCAGGCCCTGCACCGGCTCGAGGCCGGCAGCCTGAGCGAGGACGAAGCCGAGCGGCTGGGCCTGACGCTCTCGGCAGCACGCGCGGCGGTGCAGGTGCTCTGCCAGCGTCTCGGCCTGCGGGCGGAAGAGCTGAACCTCGATCTCGGGCCGCTCGGGCGGCTGCTGTGACGACCCGCGGCCGCCATGGCCGCAGCAACCCCGGCAGGAGGCCGGCATGACATCCGCAGAAGCGATCTCCTCTCCCGAAGACCCTGGCATGGCGGAGCTGGTCGGCCTGCTGGGCTGGCCATGGAAGCTGGCGCTGGTGCTTCTGGTCACCGCCCCTGCCCTCTGGTTCCTTCCCGCCAGCGGGTTGCTGGCCATCGACAGCGGCCCCTGGGCCGGTCCGGCGGCGATGGCCTGTGCCGGGCTGGCGGCGCTGCTCTCTCTGGGCGCCAGCCTCTGGACGCTGCACGGCCTGCTGACCGCCCCCGCCGCCCCGGCGGAGAGCGGCGATGCCCAGGCGGTGATCGACAGCCTGCGGCAGATGCTGGAGGAGCAGCGGCGGCAGATGGCCGAGGCCACCGCCGCCGTGGGCCGTGCCGTCACCACCGGCGCGCAACTCTCGGGCCTGGCACGGGCGGTGGAGAAGCAGCTGAAGGACACGCTGGAGCAGCCCGCCGCCCTCTCGGCCGAGGGCGGGCAGTCGCTGCTCGCCTCGCTGCGGCAGACGGTCTCCTGGGTGGATGCCGAACTGGGCGCGGCGACCGCACGGCTGGCCACCATGGCCGAGCGCGCCGAGAGCGCCCAGGGCACCGCCTCCGTCCCTGCCTTTCCCAGCGCCGGCGGTGAGCTGCCCGCCCGGCTGGAGAGCGTGGTCAAGCGGCTGGAGAGCGCGGTGCCGGCCGCCGCCCTCTCGCGCATTGAGCATTGCGCCGCGCAGCTGGAAGGCGCCGGCGCCACGCTTGCCGCCCTGCCCGCCGCCGCGGCGCAGATGGGCCAGGGCGTGGACCGCATCCAGCAGGCCGCACAGGCGCTGGAGAGCATGGAGGATGCGCTGGGCGCCCTGCCCGTGCTGGCAACGCGGCTGGGCCAGAGTGCGGGCGAGATGGGTGCCGCCGCGCGCCGCATCGGCCAGACGCAGGAGGCGGCGCGGGCGCTGACGGAAGTGGCCGCCACCTTCTCCGGCAACGTGGAACGGCTGGAGGGCCTGACGCGGACTCTGGCCCCGCTGGCCGAGGTGCCGCATGCCGGAGCGGAACTCTCGGCCGGGGCGGCGCGCCTCAACCACATGGCAGACCGCCTGGAAGCGGCCGGCGCCGCGCTGGACCGCCTGCCCGAGACCGCCGAGCATCTGGCCGCCACCAGCAAGGCCATGGCTGAGCGCGCGGGCAGCACGCAATTGCAGGCCGCGCGCCTGGCACGTCTGGCCGAGCGTGGCGAGGCAGCGCTTTCCGAGGCCGCCCGCCGACTGGCGCAGAGCGAGGCGCCGGAGGCGGGAACGGCGGAACGGCTGCATGAGATCGTGCAGCGGCTGGCCGTGCATGTGGAGCGGGTGGCGCACAACGAGGCTTCGCTGGGCGATGCCGCGCGCTACCTCACCGAGACGACCGACCGCTTCAGCGCCGGCACCGCGTCGATCGAGATGCAGGCCGTACGGCTGCAGGCGATGATCAGCATCGCTGGCAACCGCGAGACGCATACGGCCGAGATGGAGCCGCTGCGGGCCACTCTCGCGGCGCTGGAGCAGCACATGGCGGCAGCCTCCCGCCTGGGCGACACGCTGGACGGGACACGGCAGCAGTTGGAGGCTGTGCTGGCAGCAGCCAGCACCTTGCTGACGGCGCGGTTCACCACGCCGCCCGCGGCTTCCACCGCCGGCCGCCTGCTGGAAGCCGTGCAGGACAGCGCCTTGCCACCCACCATCCGCATCACCCTGGAGCGGCTGGGCAGCGTCGAGAGCAGCAGCGCCGATCTGCTGGAGGAGGCGGAGAAGCTGGCGCGGCAGGCCATGGCCGGCACGGCGGCGCTGCCGCCCGCCCTGGTGGTCCGCGCGCCGGAGCTGCTCTCGGCCGTGGAGGAAAGCATCCGCCGGCTCAACTCGGCGGCCACGGCCCTGGCCCTGGCGAGCGACGGGCCAGGCCAGCGGGCGGCCTGAGCGGCCTCGCACCTTCCCCGAGGGAAGGGGCGCCGAGGGGGCGCCAGGACTTCTGACGTCAGAAGTCCGGCGCCGCCTCCCAGTCCGCCAGCTTGCCAAGCGGGCTGCGCGGCAGCGCCGTGCCAAATCGGAAATGCACCGGGCGGCTCGGCGCCTCGAAGGTGGCGCGGCACCAGCGGTCCAGCTCGTCCGACAGGGTTCTGACGTCAGAAGTTCCGGCTGGCACGACGAAGGCCTTCAGGCGCGGCTCCGGCAGGCTGGCATCCAGCCGCACGGCGCAGGCGGCCACCGCCGGATGGGTGGCCAGCCGCTCCGCCACACGCTCGGGAAAGACGTTGATGCCGCCCACCTGCACGGCGGTGTCCTTGCGGCCGAGCAGGCGCAAACTGTCCTCGCCCGGCCATTCGGCACGGTCGGGCAGCGGCCATTCGCGGCCGGTTGCCACCTCGATCACCGAGGCAGCGTCGCCGCCGGCGCCACGACGCCAGCGCGGCAGCAGGGTGAAGGGGGCGTCAGGGTTGCTGCGCGTGGCCAAGCCAGCCGTTTCGGAGCTGCCATAGATCTGCCGGACACTCTGCGCGCCCTGGGCCAGCAGGGCGCGATGCACCGCATCAGGCAAGGGCGCGGTGGAGCTGAGCACCGCCACCCCGGGCGGCAGCGCCGGCAGCTCCGCCAGCAGGCGCCGCAGGCCGAGCGGATAGCCCACCAGCAGGCTGCCCGGCTCCAGCGCCAGCCGCAGCCGTCCGGGCGAGAGGGCGCGGCCATCCACCACCGGCAGGCCCAGCCGGTCCGGCAGCATGATGGTGAAGAGGAAGCCATAGATGTGATGGGCCGGGACCAGTTGCACGATCCTCTGGCGGTCCGCCAGTTCCGAGGCCCAGAAGCCGGTCTCATCCTCCAGCGCGGCCCAGGGATGGGGGCAGGGGCGTGGCTCGCCCGTGCTGCCGGAGGTGAGGAAGGTCAGGCCGGTGGTGCCCTCCTGCATCACCCGCTCCACCAGCTCGGCCCATTCGCCAAGGGTGGGCAGGGCCAGCAGCATGTCCTCCACCCCCACCTCATGCACCTGGAAGAGCCGGCTGACGGCGCTGGCGATGCCGACGCGCTCCAGGCTGTCCAGCCCCAACCCCTCCTCACCGATCGGCAGTTCCGGTCCCCAGGCGGCCGCCACGTCAGGCGCGATCTGGCGCCGCGACAGGCTCGCCAGCTCGGCCACCACCAGCGAGACGAGCGCCCGGAAGATGGCCGGACGTGACAGGACATGCGGCATGATCAGGGCTTCTCGCTTCTGCGGTTCCGCCGCCGCTCAGCCCCGCATGCGGCGGGCGCTGGCGATCCAGGCGTCGATGTCGATCAACTGGCTGATCTCGCCCAGCGCCTCGCGCAGATGCGCCGGCTCCGCATGGGCCAGGTCGTCGATCGTGCTGTACCCAAGCTGCTGGAGGCGCATCCGCATCCCCGGCCCCAAACCCAGCACGGGGCGCGAGAGGGTTTCCGCCTTGGCCGGGGCGGCAGGTTCAGGCGCGGGTGCCAGTGGAGGCTCCGGCTCCGGCGCCAGTTCCGGCGCAGGGGAGGGGAGGGGAACCGGCTCATCAGGCTGAGGCTCAGCTCGGGAGGGGAGGTGGATATCAAGCGCTGTTTCTGGCGGAGAGGCCGGGAGTTTCGTGGCCTCCACCTCGTCGAGCAGGACCGAAAAGACGGAGGGAGACGGCTCCATCTCCATGGAGGAAGCCGGAACGGGCGAGGAAGGCGGGGCGCTGCCTGTCGACATATCCGGCACGGGCGGCTCTGGATCGGGAGGTACGGCCGCGGGAGGAAGAGCCTCCGGCAGCGGCCGGGCTTCCACCGGCTCGGCCTGGAGCGCCGCGGTGGGCTTGGGCTTGGCCGGGCCAGGCTGTGCCGGGCGCTGGCGCAGCGCCGCCCGCTCGGCGAGGCGGCGCGCCCGGAAGGCGGCCACGGTCTGGACGCCGCCGGCGCTGCGGGGGCGGGAATGACCGCTCTGGCTGTCCGTCATGCGTCAGATCCTGCAGGAGAAGGCCCGGAACCTCCTGGGAAACCCCTGGAGGGGGGACAGGCGGCCCCGGGCCGAAAGAGATCAGGCCGCGGCGACGGCAGCCGGGTCGGTGGTCAGGCCGACCGCCTCAGCATAGCGCAGATAGGTTTCGACCGAAGCGACGACGACACGGATCTCGACGGCCAGCAGCTCGATGCCCACCAGCGCGACGCGCAGGAAGGCGTCGACTACGATGCCCTTGTCGAGGATGCGGTCGATGACTTCGGCGAGGCTGCTGGAGGCCAGGCTCTTGTTGATGGTCATGGGTCATTTCCTTTCTGGAGAGGCGCGGGAGAGAGGGAAGGGGCGAGAGGCTTACGCAGCCTTCTGACTGTTCCGGCCCGCGGGCCGCGCGCCCCTCTGTCGCGGCCGGGACGCGGAAACGGCGGCGTCTCAGGCTCCGTTCAGCTCGCTGAGGAAGCTGCCCAGCAGGGCCCGGTACTGGCTCTGTGCATCGGCCACGCGGTACTTCAGGGCGGCTGCCTGCACCATCAGTTCGGCGGGCGTCATTTCGGGGTCGTCGAGATCGAAATCCGCCACCACGTCGGCACGCGGATCGTAGCTCTCGAAGTGGCTGATCGCGTCCTCGAGCGTGTCGGCGACGAAGACATGGAACTGGTCCTTCGCGCCCTCGGCCTTGGTGAAGACCCGGATATCGGCCACGAAGCGGCCGTCATCGGTCTGGTAGAGGTTCAGCTCGTGCCAGAGCGCGGTGCCGAGCCGGTAGCCGTTATGGGCGCCGAGCTGGCGGCCGGAAAAGCTGACCGGGCGGGCCCCCGACTTGCGCAGCGTGATCATGCTGCCGCCGCCGCGCGCCATCATGCGCGGCTCCGGCATGGCCGGCACCGAGAGGGCGGAGGCCGGCGCGGGCATGCCGGCGCGGTTCTCCAGCGTATCCAGGCTGGTCACGATGTTCATTGCAGGCCTCCTGAAGCTGCCCACGGGCGGGGCTCATGGCGGGGAGCGCCGAAGACGGCGCCCAACAGGGCGCGCCAGCGCGCGCGTTGGAAACCGGACTCCCGGCCGGCGGCGGCGAGAAACTCCTCGGCCACGGCACGCTCCGGCAGGGGTCCCGTCAGGGCCTCGACCGGCATCACCGCGACGGGGTCATGGGATTCGAAGAAGTCCCGCACGGCCTCCGGGCCATCGCACAGCGCGGCATGGCGGAAGGCGGTCAGGCCGCGTGCTTCCAGCAGGTGGCGGACGACCGCGACGAAGCGCGCATCCTCCGTCTCCAGCACCGCAATCTCCGACCAGATGTCGCACCCGCCCCCCTGGCTGCTGGCCTCCAGCAGCATGCGGGCGGGCAGGTAGAGCGGCCGCTGGCCGTTCCGGGGCAGCAGGGTCCAGCTGAACTCGCCCGGGCGCGGGGCCAGCACCGCCACCTGCTCCTCCGGAGGGGGGGGGAGCGGGACGAGCGGCGGGCAGAGCAGCGTGGCAATGCGCAGCGCGGCCATGGGAGCGGTTCCGCCGGGCTGCCGGGTCAGAGCCGCTTGATGAAGACCCAGATGCCCTGGTCGATCGAGACCGACTTCATGTGCACCCGGACCTTGGAGGGCTTCATCTTGTAGTCGAAGGCATACTCGAACATCGTGTTGACGCTGCCCTGCGCGACCGCCTGCTGAAAGCGGCCCATGAACTGGTGGCCCTTGGTGCAGGGGGCGATGTCGTTGAAGAAGTTCTTGCCCATCACCTGGTCCGCGGTGCGGCCGCTGATGGCCACCTCGCCCGCATTGTACTTGATCACCTTGCCCACACGGTCGAGCAGCACCGCGCCGAAGGGCAGGCGGTCGAGGCGGGTCGGGTCGCGCGCAACGAGGTTGTCGAGGTCGTCGGCGCCAAACTTGATCAGTTCCATCGAAGCGGTGCTCCTGCGCGGAGGGGAGGGGCGGCCGGGGTCACGGGCCTTGGGCGAGTTCGAAGAGCAGCCCGCCGGCCAGGGCGCGCCAGTCATGCTGCAAGCGTTCCGCGCGCTGCCGCAGCGCCGCGGCGCGAAGGGTCGCCTCGAAGGGGATAGGTCGTGTCCCATCGCGTGGTGTAGGAGCGATGGTTCCGGCGGGTTGGGTAGCCGGGATCAGGCTGGCACGGCGGAGAGCCTGATGGGACCAGTA
>NZ_JBHSCH010000023.1:0-56544 GCF_042651065.1 Teichococcus aestuarii | reverse complement strand
GCGGCCTGGGCGCGCAGCCGCACCCGCTCGGCCAGGCGGTGCGCGCCGCTCGGCCGCGCCCGGGCGGCCGCGCGCACCTTGCGCACCAGCTCCGGCCCCAGCGTCTCCATCGCCAGCGAGACGGCGCCGCCCGGCTTCGGCACCACATCCACCGCGCCCTGCCGCAGCGCCTCCAGCGTCGCCTCGGCGCCGGAGGCGGTGAGGGCGGAGAGCATCACCACCGGGCAGGGCCGCTCCAGCATGATCCGCTCCAGGCAGGCCAGCCCGTCCAGCTGCGGCATCTGCACGTCCAGCGTCACCACGTCGGGGCTGAAATCGTGCAGCAGGGCCAGCGCCTCCACCCCGTCGCGCGCCTGCGCCATCAGGAAATCGCCCTCCGCCTCGAACAGGCTGGCGAGCAGGCGGCGCATCAGCGGCGAATCATCGACCACCAGCAGGCGGATCACGGCGCGCTCTCCACCGCCGCCCGCGCGCGGGCCAGCTGCGCCGCCCGGGCCGCGCCCGCCGCGGCCAGGGTGGCGCGCAGGGCCGAACCCGCCTCCCCCAGCAGCCCCACCGGCGAGAGCAGCAGCGCCATGCCCGCGCCGCCCGGCAGGCCGGCGGCGCCTTCCACCAGCGGCGCGGCGCCGGCGGCGGCGTGCGGCACCGGCACCGGCACCGGCGTCCGGGCCGCGCCGGGCAGGCGGCGCAGGCCCGTCACCGCATCCACCATCAGCGCGACGCGCAGCCCCTCGAGCCATGCCACCACCACCACCCGCCCCACCCGCGCCGCCGCCGGCAGGCCGAGCAGCCGCCGCAGGTCCAGCACCGGCAGCGGCTCGCCACGGAGCGTCATCACCCCGGCGAGGCCCTCCGGCGCCTGGGGCAGGCGCGGCAGCGCGGCAGGCGCGGGAGCCAGCTCCGCCACCGCCGCCAGGGGCAGGGCGTAATCCTGCTCCTCCAGGCGCAGCAGCAGCACGCGCCCGCCCTCCTCCAGGGCCGCGGGGGCCGCCTCCTGGCCCGTCTCCGGGGCAGGCGCGGGGGCGGCGCCTTCGAGCAGCGAGGCGGGCGCGAGAATGGGCAGCAGGCGCCGCCCTTCCTCCAGCCGGGCGATGGCGGCGATCCGCCCCCGCCCTTCCCCCTGCTCTCCTTCCCCGCCCTGCCCTTCCCCGTTCCGCCGGAGGCCGCGCAGCAGGAGCGGCGGCACCGGCTCCACCGCCGGCTCCGGCACCGCGAGGATGCCGCGCACCGCCTCCACCACCAGCCCGGCGCGGGCCATGCCCTGGCGCAGCACCAGGATTCGGGCACCCGGGCCCGGCGCCGCCACGCCGCGGCCCAGCAGGGCGTCCAGCGCCAGCAGCGGCAGCGCCTGGCCGCGATAAGGCACCACGCCGAGCGCCGCCGCGCCCAGGCCCAGCAGCGGGGCGAAACCCGGCGGCAGGCGCAGCACCGTCTCCACCGCCTCCAGCGGCACGGCGAAATCCTGGCCCCCCGCGCGGCAGCCCAGCAGGGCGAGGGTGGCGTCCTCCGCCACCGCCCGCACGGGCATCGCCGGAGTGGCGAGGACCGGCTCCTGCTGCGCCCGCGGCATGACGGCGCGGGCCAGCAGCGCCGCCAGGTCCAGCGGCGCCTCGCCATCCGCCAGCCCCAGCACCGCCTCCACCGAAAGCGCCAGCGGCGTGCCGCCGCGCAGCAGCACCAGCCGTGCGGCCCGCCCCGGCGGGGCCTCCTCCCGCCCCAGCAGCCGCGCCAGGGAGACCACCGGCACCGGCGCCCCACGCAGGCTGGCCATTCCCAGCAGCCACTCCGGCGCGCGCGGCACGCGCGTCAGCGGGACACAGGGCTGGATGCCCTCCAGCGCCACCGCCGGCAGGGTCAGGCGCTCCCCCCCGGCGCGGCAGGCCAGCACGCGCGCATCCTGCGCGGACATGCGCTAGCCTTCCGTGCCCTGGAGTTCCTCGGCCAGCCCGGCGATCTCCTCGATGGCGGCGGCCAGCGCCTCGGTGCCCTGGGCCTGCTCGCGCGCCGCGGCCGCCGCCTGGGCGGTGGAGCCGCCGATCTGCACCGCCGCGGCGGCGATCTGCCGGCAGCCGTCCAGCACCTCCCGCGCCGCCTGCATCGCCGCCTCGGCGCCGGAGGCCGTCTCCTCCGCGCCGCCGCGCAGCGCCTCGATCGCGTCGCGCGCCTCGCCCAGCCGGGCGAGCAGGAGGTGGTTGCGCCGCGCCTCGCCCTGGCCGGCGAGCACGATCTGCTCCAGGTCGCGCCGCGCCACGGCGGTCTGCATCTGCACCTCGCGCACCATGTCCTGCATCCGCCCGGCATGCGCGGCGGCCTCGCGCGAGAGGCCGCGGA
This sequence comes from Teichococcus aestuarii, assembly GCF_042651065.1. NCBI lineage: Bacteria > Pseudomonadati > Pseudomonadota > Alphaproteobacteria > Acetobacterales > Roseomonadaceae > Roseomonas > Teichococcus aestuarii. The sequence continues at coordinate 54,213 of NZ_JBHSCH010000023.1, read as the reverse complement.
TGTCGCCCGCCACCACGGCGAAGCCGCGCCCGGCCTCGCCGGCCCGCGCCGCCTCCACCGCGCCGCACACCGCCAGCATGCCGGTCTGCGCCGCCACCAGCGCCATGCCGTTGACGATCTTCTCCGCCTGCCGGGCCTGGCCGCCCACCGTGTCGGACAGCAGCATCACCGCCTGCGCCTCGGCCGCGCCGGCGGCGATGCCCTGGCTGAGGCCCTCCAGCCGCTCCAGCGCCCCGGCCAGGCGCGGCGCGGCCTCCAGCAGGCGCGCGGCGGCGGCGGCGGCGGCGGCTCTGCTGGCGGGGGCGGCCTGCGCGATCCGGTTCATGGTGTCGCTGGTCTGGCCGGTGGCCTCGGCCTGCATCTCGGCGCCGCGCCGGATCTGCTCCAGCGCCACGCTGATCTGCCCGGCCGAGCCGGCCAGCTCCTGCACGGTGGCGGACAGCTCCTCGGCGGCGGCGGCCAGCGCGGCGCCGCCGCCGGCCGCCCCCTCCTGCAGGGTGGTGGCCATGGCGGCGAGGGCCTGGGCGGTCCGCTGGCTCTCGTCCAGCGCCGTGCCCTGCTGCTGCACGGCCTCCTGCGCCTGCGCCGCGGCGGCGGCCGGCTCCTCGGCGGCAGCGGCCACCTGCTCGGCGCCGCGCCCGGCCGCGCCGGCGCCGAGATCCGCGTCGGCGGCGCTGGCCAGGATGGTCTCGGCCCCTTCCGCCAACGCCGCCAGGGTGCCGCGCAGGCCGACCAGCGTGGCCACCACCTGCTCGCCATGCCCGGCCTCCTCGGCGGCGCGGCCGGCGGCGGCGCGGATGCGCGCGCCCATCGCCCGCACGCCCTCGCCGATCGCCACGGCCAGCTCCACCACCTCGGCGGCGCTGCCCTCGGTCTCCTCCGCCTGGGCGCGCACCTCCTCGGCCAGCACGGCGAAGCCGCGGCCCTGCTCCTCGGCCCGCGCCGCCTCGATGGCGGCGTTCAGGGCCAGCAGGCTGGTCTGCTCGGCAATCTCGCCCACCGCCCGGGTCAGCTCGCCGATGCCGCCCGCCTGCCGCTCCAGCCCGGCGGCGGCCTCGACGGTGCGCATCTGCTGGGCGGTGCTGTCCTGCACCCGGGCGATGGCGGCCTCCACCTGCGCCGCCACCTCGGCCAGAAGGGCCTGCAGGCCCTCCGTGCCGCGCTTGGTCTGGTCGGCACGGGCGCGGGCCTGCCGGAAGGTGGCGGAAAGGCCGAGGATGGCACCCTGCGATTCCTGCGCGGCACCGGAGGCCTGCTCGGCCGCCGCCGCGATCTGCGCCAGGGCGCCATGCAGCTCCTCGGCGGCGCTGGCGGACTGGGTGAAGCCGGCGGCCAGCTCCTCGGTGGCGGTGCCGACGCGCTCGGCCGCCTTCTGGCGGCGCAGCCGGGCGCGCTCCTGCAGGCGGGCGGGGCCGGGCGCCGGCATGGCCGGAGGTTGTGCCACCGGGCCGCGCGTCTGGACGGGGCCTCGCATCTCGGATGTCTTGACCAGGGCCATGCGGTTTCTCCGGACAGGGGCGCAGGGTTCTCTCTACGCCAAGTCGCGGGCCGGGGAAGCCCCCCCCTGATCGGATGCCTTGTCGGATCATGCGGCGGCCGCCGGGACCGGATCATGGCGGCGGCCCCCGCCGGGGGAGGATCTCCCCGGCGGCGGCCGGAGGTCAGGCGTGCTCGGTCAGCGGCGCATGCGGGCCATAGACCGCCGGCATCAGGCCGATATCGTGCCGCTCCAGGCCCGCCGGCTCCACCAGCCGGCACTCATGCCCGCCATCGGCGTGCAGCACATGCTCGACATAGCCCAGCGGCTTGCCGCCCCAGCGTTCCTGCCAGGTGTCGCCGACGACGAAGGCCACGGCCGGCGCCCAGATCTGGCGCAGCCCGTCGCACAGGCCGCGGTCCCACCACTGGTGCAGGTGGCCGGAGGCGACGAAGGCCACGTCGTGCCCCGCCAGCAGGTCCAGCAGGCGGCGCCGAGCCGCCGGCAGCACCGGCCAGTAGGTCATCTCCGTGTCCGACAGGCGGTCGCGGCAGAGCGGCTTGTGCTGGAACAGCGCGATGCGGCGCCCATCCGCCGTCGCCAGCGCCTCGGCCAGGAAGTCGAACTGCGCCTCGCTCTCCGGCAGGCCGGCGGTGGTGATCAGCGTGTCCAGCCCGATCACCCGCCAGCCGGGAATGTCGCGCAGGTGCCAGTCCATGCCGAAAGTCTCGCGCCAGCGGGCGAGGCGTGCGGCATCGGCGGGCGTCGCGCCGCCAAGGATGGTGTCGTTGCCGACATCGTGGTTGCCGGGCACGGCGAGCCAGTCCAGCCCCAGCCCGTCCATCTGCGCGCGGGCGAAGCGGAGGTCGTCGATGGCCAGCTCGCCATGCGCCGAGACATCGCCGGTGTGCAGCACGAGGTCGGGCCGCGCGGCACGCAGGTGCTCCGCCAGATGCGCGAAGTTCGCGGTGAACTCCGGATGCGCGGCGGAGAGGTGCGTGTCGCTGATCTGGGCGACGCGGAAGGCCATGGCTCAGGACTTCCGCGGCAGCAGGCGGCGCACCTCGGCCACCATGTCGGCCTGCACCTCCTTGGGCGTCGCGCGCTGCTCGACGATGCGGGCGAGGTTGTCCACCATCGTCTGCGTCACGCGCACGCTGTTGCTGCCGGGGAAGGCGTACCAGGGGATGGAGATGGGCAGCTGGCGCACCGCCGGCATGAAGAGCGGGTTCTCGCGGTAGAAGGCGCCGAGATACTGCGGGTCGTCGATGGCGATCTGGTTGCAGGGCAGGTAGCCGGTGTTCTGCACCATCAGCGCCTGGCCCACCGGGCCGGTGGAGAAGCGCAGGAACTTCCAGGCGGCCTCGCGCTTCGCAGGGTCCTTCGCCGTCAGCATGCCGGCGGCGCCGCCGGTGGGCAGGCGGCCCTTCTCGGCGTCGATCACCGGCATGCCGGTGGTGCGGAGCGTGAAGTTCTCGCCGATGCTGGCCAGGGTGCCGCGGACCAGCGCGGTGGTCTGGAAGATCATGCCCAGCTTGCCGGCGGCGAAGGCCTGGCGGGCGGCGGCGGCGGTCATGTTCGGCATGCCGCCCTGCTTCACCATGCGGTCCAGCAGCGTCAGCGCGGCGAGGCCCTCGGGGCCGCCGAAGCCGACATCGGTCTCGTCCGCGTTCAGCATGCGGCCGCCATGGCCGAAGAGCAGCGACGAGAACATCCAGTCGTCGCCGCTCCAGGTAAACCACATGCCGTTGACGCCATCGCCCAGCCGGTTGATGCGGGCGGCGAGGTCGAGCACCCCGTTCCAGTCGCGCGGGAAGTTCTCCGGGTCGCCCCCGGCGCGCTTCACCAGCTCGGCATTGTAGTAGGAGACGGGGTTGGAGGCCGCGTAGGCGAGGCCGGACTGGATGCCGCCGAAGCGCGCCAGCGCCAGCAGCGAGGGCGTGTAGCCGGCCTTGGCCGGGTCGCCGTCGCGCGCCAGCAGCGGCGCCAGATCCTGCGCGATGCCGCGCTCGGCGAAGACGCGCAGCCGGTTGAAGCCCTGGTAGGAGAGGTCCGGCAGCTGGTTGGTGGCGGCCTGGCGCAGGATGAGCTGCGCGCCCTCCTCGTAGTTCGGCGTGGTGACGAAGTTCACCGCGATGCCCGGCTCGGCCTTGGCGAAGGCTTCCAGGATGGCGTCGTAGCTGCCCTTGTAGATGAAGGGCTGGGCGTAGTGCACCGTGATGGCGGTGGACTGCGCGCGGGCGATGCGCGGCGCGGCCAGGGGGGCGGCGAGCATCGCTGCGGGCAGGGCCAGCGCGGCGCGGCGGCGGAGGGTGACGGTCATGGGCTTGGCTCCGGTGTCCGGTGCGGAAGAGGGGGTCAGCCTTTGAGGCCGGTGGTGGCGATGCCTTCGACGAAGCGGCGCTGCGCCAGCAGGAAGGCGATGACGAGGGGCGCGGTCATGACGACGGCGGCGGCCATCAGCGCGCCGAAATCGTCGTCGCCCTCGGTGGTGCGGAAGAACAGCACGCCGAGCGCCGGTGTCGCGTGCTCCGGCGTGTTGACGACGATCAGCGGCCAGAACAGGTCGTTCCAGTGCGCGACGACGGAGAAGATGGCGAAGGCGGTGGCCGCCGGCCAGGCATTGGGCAGCACCACGCGCCAGACGATGGCCATCTCGCTCATGCCGTCGAGCCGCGCGGCGTGGATCAGGTCGTCAGGCAGCGACTTGAAGAACTGCCGGAACAGGAAGATGGCGAAGACCGAGATGGTGGAGGGCGCGATCAGCGCCGTGTAGGTGTCCAGCAGGCCGAGCTGGCTGAAGCCGGCATAGAGCGGCAGCGCCGGCACGTGCGGCGGCACCAGCAGGCCCAGCATGACGGCGCCGAGCGCCAGCTCCCGCCCGCGGAAGTTCAGCTTGGCCAGCGCGTAGCCCGCGGGGATGGCGAAGAGCAGCTGGAAGAACAGGATGCCGCCGCAGACGATGACGCCGTTCAGCAGGTAGCGCGCCACCGGCACCAGCTCGAACACGCGGCCGTAGTTCTGCGCGACGGCGAAGCGCTCGGGAATCAGCGAGAGAGACGCACGGAAAATCTCGTCCGCCGGCTTCAGGCTGGCCGCCACCATCCAGATGTAGGGCATCAGCAGCAGCAGGCCGAGCAGGGAAAGGACGAGCAGGCGCGGCGCATCGCGCAGCAGGGAGGTCTCGCGCTCAACCATAGTGCACCCGCTTGTCCAACACGCGCGTCTGCAGCCACATCAGCGCCAGCACGATGGCGAGGAACACCAGCGTGATGGCCGCCGAGTAGCCGAGGCGGAAATAGGTGAAGCCCTCAAGGTACATGGCGTGCAGCAGCACCTCGGAGGCCCTGTTCGGGCCGCCCTGGGTCAGCACCTTCACCGTGTCGAACACCCGCACCGAGCGGATCATGGTGATGGTGAGGACGAAGAGCGTGGTCGGCCCCAGCATCGGCCAGGTGACGAGGCGGAAGCGCTCCCAGGCGGAGGGCGCGCCATCCACCTCGGCGGCGGCATACATCTCGCGCGGGATGGCGGTCAGCCCCGCCAGGAACAGCACCAGGTTGAAGCCCAGATTCTCCCAGATGCCGATGGCGGCGAGCGACCACATCACCGTGTCGGAGGAGGAGAGCCAGGCCGGGCCGTCGATGCCCACTTGGCGCAGCACCGCGTTCAGCGGCCCGATGCTCGGGTGCAGCAGGTACTGCCAGGCGGAGGCCATGGCGACGGTGAGCGAGACCACCGGCAGGAAGAACACGGCGCGGAACAGCGTGCGCCCGCGCGTGCCGGCCTCGATCAGCAGCGCCAGCGCCAGCGCGCCAAGGATGGAGCCCGGCGTGACCACCGCCACGTAGAAGACCGTGTTGCGCAGCGCCTGGGCGAAGCCGCGGTCGCGCAGCAGCTCGGCGAAATTGTCGAGGCCGATCCAGGCGAAGGCCGGCGCGCCCAGCTCGTAGTCGGTAAAGGCGAGCAGGATGGCGGCCAGCGTCGGCAGCAGCAGCAGGACGAGGTAGGCCAGCACCGCCGGCAGGCCGAGTGCCCAGGCGGTCAGCGCCTCGCCCGTGGCACCCTCGCGGCGCGCGGGGGCGGCGGAGAGGACGGCCTCAGACAAGGCTCGGCTCCGGCACCACGGCGGTGTCGCGCAGGCGGCGGCCGCGGGCATCGAACAGCAGGGCGCGGGCGGGGTCGAAGCCCAGCGTCACGCGGCTGCCGGGCGGCAGGTCCGGCACCAGCTCGGGCGGCAGGCGCACCACCAGGGCGGTGCCGGTGCCGACATGCCGCGCATGCAGCAGCAGGCTCTCGCCGAGGAACTCCAGCCCCTCCGCCGTGGCCGGGATGCCGCCATCGGCCAGGTAGAGATCCTCCGGCCGCAACGCCAGGGTGGCGGCGCCGGTGATGCGCTCGGCGCCGCAGAGCCGCACGCCTGTCGGGAAGCCGGCGACGCGGGTAAGGCCGTGGCCGTCGATCTCGGCCGGCAGGGTGTTGATGCGCGGCGAGCCGATGAAGGTGGCGACGCGCAGATCGTCCGGGTCGGCATAGATGGCGCGCGGGCTGGCCACCTGCAGGATCTCGCCCGCCTGCATCACCGCCACCCGGTCCGCCATGGTCAGCGCCTCGGACTGGTCATGCGTCACGTAGAGGGTGGCGGCGCCGGCGCGGCGGTGGATCTCGACGATCTCGCGGCGCGTGTGCACGCGCAGCGCGGCGTCGAGGTTGGAGAGCGGCTCGTCCATCAGGAAGGCGGCGGGCTGGCGGACGATGGCGCGGGCCAACGCCACGCGCTGCCGCTGCCCGCCCGAGAGCTGCGAAGGGCGCCGCTCCAGCAGGTTGGTCAGGCCCAGCGCCAGCGCGGCGCTGCGCACATCCTCGGCGATGCCGCGCCGGGCGGCGCGGCTGCCCGGCCAGATGCGGCCGATCAGCGGCAGGCGCTGCGCCACGCCCATGCGCCGCATGGAAAGCGGCACGGCGATGTTCTCCGCCACCGTCAGATGCGGGTAGAGCGCGTAGGACTGGAACACCATGGCGACATTGCGCGCCGCCGGGCGCAGCGCCGTCACATCCCGCCCGTTGATCAGGATGCGGCCACCATCGGGCCGGTCGATACCGGCGATCAGCCGCATCAGCGTGGATTTGCCGCAGCCGGAGGGGCCGACCAGCGCGACGAACTCCCCCGCCGCCACAGCGAGCGACACACCCTTCAGAACCGGCTGCCCCGCGAAGTGGCGCGTGACCTTCTCGACGACGATACCCGTCACAATGACCCCCATTCCGTCGAGGCGGGCTCTTAGGGGCAGTGTGTGACACTCGTGTTCCAGTCCCGCGAAACTTCCATGCCAATGCATCCACAGTACCGCAACGGGATTGTCATGCGTCCGTCAGCGGCGCGTCACAGGCAGCCGCTAAGCCGCCCCGCATCGCACACCCATCGGGGATCGAGAGACATGCTCCGCAAGACCGCGCTCGCCGCCGGCCTGATCCTGGCCCTGGGCGGCGCCCAGGCGCAGGCGCAGGGCCAGCAGCGCCAGGGCTTCACCTTCTGGTACGGCCTGACCGGCCAGCTCAGCGAGGCGGTGCAGTCCGTCTGCAAGCGCTTCAACGACTCGCAGGCGCAGTACAGCGTCACCTGCACCAGCCAGGGCGACTACGCCAAGGCGCTGCAGAACACCATCGCCGCCTTCCGCGCCAACGAGCAGCCGACCGTCGTGCAGGTCTATGACATCGGCACGGCGGACCTGATGCTGGCCGGCGTGTACCGCCCGGCGCGCGAGCTGATGGCCTCGCAGGGCCACCAGGTGAACTGGAACAACTACCTCCCCCCGATCGCGGCCTACTACGCGACCTCGAAGGGCGAGATGCTCTCCTTCCCCTTCAACTCCTCCACGGCGGTGATGTACTGGAACCGCGCGGCGGGGCAGAAGGCCGGCATCGCCGAGGCCCCCGCCACCTGGGAGCAGGTGGCCGAGGCCGCGCGCAAGATGAAGGCGGCCGGCCATGCCTGCCCGATCGCGATGGATTTCGACAGCTGGGCGCTGTTCGAGCAGTTCGCCGCCATCCACAATGTCCCCGTCGCCACCCGCGCCAACGGCTATGGCGGGCTGGACGCCGAGTATGTGTTCAACCAGGGCGTCATCAAGAAGCACTTCAACAACCTGCTCGACTGGTACAAGGAAGGGCTGGTCCAGATCCGCACGCCGCAATCGGGCAAGGACGGCATCGCCTCCTTCGCCGCCGGCGAGTGCGCCATGGCCTTCGGCTCCATCGCCAGCCACTCCACCATCCGCCGCACCGCGGCCGAGGGGCTGGACTGGACGCCGGTGATGGTGCCTGTCTATGAGGGCACGCAGCGCATCAACAGCCGCGTCGGCGGCGCCTCGCTGTGGACGCTGAAGGGCCGGCCGGAGGGCGAGTACAAGGCGGCCGCCGCCTTCTTCGCCTTCCTCGCCACGCCGGAATCCGAGGAATACTGGTCCACCATCACCGGCTACATCCCGGTGACGGCGGCGGGCCAGGCGCGGCTGGAGCAGAACGGCTTCTACAAGAAGCCCGAGAATGCGGGCCGCGAGGTGGCGATGCAGAGCCTGATGCTCACCGAGCCCACCGAGAACTCGCGCGGCCTGCGCCTCGGCAACCTGACGCAGTTCCGCGCCGCCTACGCGAACGAGATGCAGGCCGCCTTCGCCGGCCAGAAGACGATGGACCAGGCGCTCGCCGCGCTGCAGGAGCAGGGCAACCAGCTGCTGCGCCGCTTCGAGCAGACCTACCGCGGCAAGCAGCTTCCGTAAGCGGAGCAGGCCCGGCCGCGCGCGGCCGGGCCATCCAGAACCATGAGCAACACACGCCGCGCCCTGTTCCGCAGCACCTGGCTCCCCTGGGCCCTGGTGCTGCCGCAGCTCCTCATCATCTTCGTCTTCTTCTACTGGCCCACGGGCGAGGCGCTGTACTGGGCCTTCACGCTGGAACAGCCCTGGGGCGGCGGCAATGCCTGGGTCGGCTGGCAGAACTTCGTGTCGGTCTTCTCCAGCGCCGGCTACTGGCATTCCGTCCGCATCAGCATCCTCTACGCGGTGGCCACCACCGTGCTCGCCATCGGCGTGGCGCTGCTGCTGGCGCTGTTCGTGGACCGCGAGGTGAAGGGCAGCCGCGGCTACCGCCTCGCCGCCATCTGGCCCTATGCCATCGCGGCCCCCGCCATCGGCATCGTCTTCCGCTTCGTCTTCGACCCGCGCTCCGGCGTCTTCGCCTTCCTCAACCAGGCCATGCCGGGCGCGTGGGACCCGACGCTGAACGGCAACCACGCCATGACCATGCTGGTGCTGGCCGGCGCGTGGCAGCTCGTCTCCTACAATTTCGTCTTCCTGCTCGCCGGGTTGCAGAGCGTTCCGCGCGCGCTGGTGGAGGCCTCGGCCATGGACGGCGCCGGCCCGCTGCGCCGCATGTGGGACCTGCAGGTGCCGCTGCTGGCGCCGACGCTGTTCTTCCTCGCCATCATCAACATGACCGACAGCTTCACCCACAGCTTCGCGCTGGTGGACGTGATGACGAGCGGCGGCCCCGCCCGCTCCACCGACCTGATGGTCTACAAGATCTACTCCGACGGCTTCAAAGGCCTCGACTACTCCGGCGCCGCCGCGCAGAGCATCGTGCTGATGCTGCTCGTGGTCGGCATGACCTTCCTGCAGTTCCGCTTCGTCGAGCGGAAGCTGCACTACAAGTGAGCGCGCCGCGATGGTCGAACGCCGCCCCCTGCTGAACCTCGCCACGCACCTGCTGCTGGCGCTGGGCCTGGCCTGCCTGCTGCTGCCGCTCTGGCTCGCCTTCGTCGCCGCCACGCAGGACGTGGCGGGCGCCAACGCGGTGCCGATGCGCTGGCTGCCCGGCCCCTACTTCCTCGACAACATCGCCGCCGCCTGGACACGCGCCGATCTCGGCGCCCGCTTCACCACCAGCCTCATCGTCGCGGTGGGCGTCATGGCGGGCAAGGTGCTGCTGGCCATGCTCGCCGCCTTCGCCATCGTCTTCTTCGACTGGCGCGCCAAGGCGGTGGTGTTCTGGCTGGTCTTCGTCACGCTGATGCTGCCGCTCGAGGTCCGCATCGTGCCGACCTACGCGGTGGCCGCCAACGCGCTGCGCCCCTTCCAGGCGATCCTCGACGTCACCGGCCTCACCGGCCTCGTCGAGACGCTGAGCGGCGTCCGCATCGCGCTGGAATGGCGGATGCTCAACTCCTACACCGGCCTTATCCTGCCGCTGGTCGCCACCGCCACCGGCACCTTCCTCTACCGCCAGTTCTTCATGACCATCCCCGAGGAGCTGGTGGAGGCAGCGCGGATGGATGGCGCCGGGCCGCTGCGCTTCCTGCGGGACGTGCTGCTGCCGCTCTCGCGCACCAACATGGCGGCGCTGGCCACCATCATGTTCGTCTATGCCTGGAACCAGTATCTCTGGCCGCTGCTCGTCACCACCGAGCCGCAGCGCAGCACCGTGATGGTGGAGCTCTCCCGCCTGGTGCCGCGCGGCGATGGGCTGCCGGAATGGAACATCGTCATGGCGGCGGCGCTGACCGTCATGCTGCCGCCGCTCGCCGTGGTCGTGCTGATGCAGCGCTGGTTCGTCCGCGGCCTTGTCGCCACCGAGAAGTGAGGAGCGCCGCCATGGCCGCCATCGTGCTCGACCGCGTGAGCAAGACCTATCCCGGCGCCGCCCGCCCCTCGGTGGACGGCGTCTCGCTCGACCTGCCGGAAGGCGCCTTCGTCGTCGTGCTCGGCCCCTCGGGCTGCGGCAAGTCCACCCTGCTGCGGATGCTGGCGGGGCTGGAGACGATCACCGGCGGCGAGGCGCGCATCGCCGGCCGCCGCGTCAACGAGCTGGAGCCGAAGGACCGTGGCTGCGCCATGGTGTTCCAGAACTACGCGCTCTACCCGCACATGAGCGTCGCCGAGAACATCGGCTACCCGCTGAAGGTGGCCGGCGTGCCGCGCGCCGAGCGCGCCGCGCGGGTGCGCGCCGTGGCCGAATCCCTGGCGCTCACCGAGCATCTGGCGCGCCGCCCGGCGCAGCTCTCGGGCGGGCAGCGGCAGCGCGTGGCCATCGGCCGCGCCATGGTGCGCGCGCCGCGTGTCTTCCTGTTCGACGAGCCGCTCTCCAACCTCGACGCCACGCTGCGCGTGCAGATGCGCGCCGAGCTGCGCCGCCTGCACGAGAAGCTCGGCGCCACCTCCCTCCTCGTCACCCACGACCAGGTGGAGGCGATGACGCTGGCCGACATCCTGGTGGTGATGCAGGCCGGGCGGGTGGAGCAGGTGGGCGCGCCGCGCGCCGTCTATGACCGGCCGGAGACGCGCTTCGTCGCCGGCTTCCTCGGCTCCCCGCCGATGAACCTGATGCCCGGCCGCGTCGTGGAGGGCGGCGCCGCCGTGGCGCTGGAGAACGGCCCGCCGGTGCCGCTGCCGGGCCGCCTGCCGGAGGGGCTCCCCGTGGTGCTCGGCATCCGCCCGGAGCATGTCGCGGCGGGCGGGCCGCACACCGCGGTGGTGGAGATGGTGGAGGACCTCGGCAGCGGCCGCGTGGTGCATGCGCGGATGCAGGGCGTGCCGGTGGTGCTGCACGCCCCGGCGGAGGGGCGGATGCAGCGCGGCCAGGCGCTGCATCTCGGCCTGCCCGCCGCGCGGCTGCATGTGTTCGAGGCGGAGAGCGGCCGCCGGCGCGAGCCCGAGCCGCTGCCGACCGCGCAGGCGGCGCTGGCCGGCTGAGGCGCCACCGCCCCCCGCCCCTGCCCGCGCGGGAGCCTTCAGTTCACCGTGGCGCCGGAGAGGCGCACCAGCTCCTCCACCCGCTGCATCTCCCTGCGGTAGAAGGCGGCGAATTCTTCCGGCGTGCTGCCCACGGGCTCGTAGCCGAGCTGCTCCATCTGCGCCCGCACCTGCGGGTTGCGCATCGCGCCCGCCACCTCCTGCGCGATGCGCCGCACCGCCGGCTCCGGCGTGCCGGCCGGCGCGAACAGCCCCAGCCAGCTGCTGAAGGCATAGCCCGGCACCGCCTCGGCGATGGCGGGCACGTCGGCGAGCTGCGCGGCGCGCTCGGGCCGGGTGATGCCGAGGGCGCGCACCTGCCCGTCCCGCGCCTGCTGCAGGGCCTCCACCACGGGGGTGAACATCACGTCGATGCGGCCGCCGATCAGGTCGGCCATCGCCGGCGCGCCGCCGCGGTAGGAGACATGGGTGAAGCGGACATCCGCCCGGTGCTCGAACAGCGCCGCGGCGAAGTGCTGCGAGCTGCCGGCGCCGGCGATGCCGCAGTTCAGCGCCCCCGGCTTCTCCCGCGCGAGGCGGACCAGATCCGCCACCGTGCCGGCCTTCACCGAGGGATGGACCACCAGCAGGCAGGAACTGAAGGAGATCTGCGTGACGGGCGCGAAGTCGCGCACCACGTCGAAGGGCAGGTCGCGGTAGAGGAAGGCGTTGGTGGCGTGCGAGCCCATGGAGGCGACGACGAGGGTGTGGCCGTCCGGCGCGCTGCGCGCCACGTGCTCGGTGCCGATGTTGCCGGCGGCGCCGGTGCGGTTCTCCACCACCACCGGCTGGCCCAGCCCGGCGGTGATGCTCTGCGCGACGACGCGGGCGCTGGTGTCGGTGCTGCCGCCGGGCGCGAAGCCGACGATGAGGCGCACCGGGCGGCTCGGGTTCCAGCCCGCGGCCTGGGCGCGGGCGCCGGCGCCGGCACCCAGGGCGAGGGGAAGCCCGGCGAGGGCGGAGAGGCAGTGGCGACGCTGCATGGTGGGGTTTCCTTCCCGCGGGGCATGGCCGCCCCGGCTGTTTGTCCAGGGGGCGTTGCCCGCCCCTTCTGTCGGCTGCGTCGGCGCGGGCGGCGCACCACCCGGGCCGGGGCGGGGGCAAGGCTCTCACCCCCGGAGGCGGAGGGGCCGCCTCAGGCGGCGGCGCCGCAGCGGCGGATGGCCTCGGCCGCGCCCGCCACCAGCCTGCGCATGCCGCTGCCGCAGGTGACGAAGTCCCGGCCGGCGCGGGCCATCACCCCGGTGGTGATGGCGGAGGGGATGGTGGGCCGGCCATCGAGCATGGCGCGGCCTTCGGCCCGGCGCAGGCGGATCGTGGGGGCATGGCGTTTCCTCGGCGGTCGCCCCTTGGCGGGGCTTTTTGGTTAATCGTTTAATCATCTAACGGCGGTTGCCGGCGGGCCGTCAAGGGCACCGGCTGGCGTGGGCGCCCCGCCTCCGCTATCCCGCCGCCATCCACCCCGGGGAGGAGACACGCCGCTGCGCCCGAAGCCTGCCGCCACCCCGGACGACGCCCCGCCCGGCGGAACCGGCCGGGGGCGGATCACCATCGCCGAGGTCGCGCGGCGCTGCGGCCTGTCCGTGGCCACGGTCTCCAATGCCCTCTCCGGCGGCGGGCGGATGGCGGAGGAGACGCGCGCGCGCGTGCGCGCGGCGGCCGACGCGCTGGGCTACAGCGCCTCCCCCGCCGCGCGCGGCCTGCGGCTGCGGCGGAGCTGGACGCTGGGCCTCGTCATCCCCGACATCGCCAACCCCATGTATGGCGAGATCGCGCGCGGCGCGGCGGAGGTGCTGGAGGCCGCCGGCTGCCACCTGCTGGTGGCCAGCCACGATTCATGCCCCGAGCGGCAGGCCCGCCATGTGCGGAACCTGCTGCGCCAGCGGGTGGATGGCGTGATCCTGCAGCCCTGGTCCTCGCAGGACGAGGAGGTGCCGGCCATGGTGGCGGCCGGCCTGCCGCTGGTGCTGCTGGCGCGCCGCCACCTGGCCCAGCCCACCGACCATGTGACCATCGACCCCCGCGCGCCCCTGCTGGAAGGGCTGCGCCACCTGGCGGCGCTGGGCCACCGGCGCATCGCCATCACGCTGATGGGCGGCCGGACCTCCACCAGCGCGGAGGAGCGGCTGGAGACCTATCGCGGCTTCATGGAGCGGCAGGCCGGCGGCCTGGAGGAAGGGCTGATCGTCCGCCTCGCCCGCGCCGACCTCGAATCCGGCCGCGCGGCGGTGCCGGCGCTGCTGGCCGCCCGGCCCACCGCCATCGCCGCCAGTAACGACCTGCTGGCGCTGGGCATCCGCGAGGGGCTGCACGCCGCCGGGCTGCGCGTGCCGGAGGATCTCTCCCTGCTGGCGGTGGACGACACCTACCTCTCCGCCCTGCCCGGGGTGGAGCTGACCAGCCTGGAGCTGCCCAAGCGGCAGATCGGCGAGGCGGCGGCGCGGCTGATCCTGGAGCGGATCGCCGAGCCGGGACGCGCCTGCGAGAGCATCGTGCTGCCGGCGCGGCTGGCCGTGCGGCGCTCCACCGCCCCGCCCCGCCCGGCGGGCTGAGCCGGCGCAGGCCGTCTCCGGGGCGGAAGGCCGGGATGGCTCCCGCCGCCGCCGGCGGCCGTGTCAGTTGCGCACGTCCATCGCGGCCCGCAGCCCGTCGCTGACGAGGTTGAAGCACATGCTGGTGACGAAGATGCAGAGCCCCGGCAGCATGGCGAGGAGAGGCTGCGAATAGATGGCGCTGCGCAGCGTGTTCAGCATCAGCCCCCACTCCGCCTCCGGCGGCTTGGTGCCGAGGCCGAGGAAGGAAAGGCCGGAGGCGATGATCATCGAGACGCTGATCAGGCTGGTGGCATAGACGAAGATGGGCCCGAGCACGTTGGGCAGGATGTGCACGCGCACGATGCTCATGGCCCCCGCGCCGCTGCCGCGCGCCGCCTCCACATAGTCGAGGTTGCGCACCGAGGTGGTGGTGCTCTCCGCCACGCGGATGATCTGCGGGATGAACACCAGGGTGAGCGAGAGGATGGCGTTGAACACCCCCGCCCCCAGCGCGCCGCTGATGGCCACCGCCAGCAGCACCGAGGGGAAGGCGTAGAACACGTCCGTCACGCGCATGATCAGCATGTTCACCCAGCCGCCGGCGAAGCCCGCGACGATGCCGAGCAGCCCGCCCACGCCGAAGGCGATGACCACGGGCGTGATGCCGATGAACCAGGAGAGCCGCCCGCCATAGAGCAGGCGCGTCAGCATGTCCCGCCCCAGCTCGTCGGAGCCCAGGATGTAGTTGGGCGTGCCGACCGGGCGCAGGCGGCGGAGCATGCTGGTCTGGAAGGGGTCGGCCGGGGCCAGCAGCGGCGCGGCCAGGATGGCGAACAGCATCAGCAGCAGGATGCCGCCGCAGGCCAGCGTCACCGGGTCGCGCCGCAGCCGCTTCCAGACGCCCTGCCAGTAGCCGGGGCTGGCGACCGGCTGCGGCGCCAGGGGGAGGCCGGCGGTGGTGGTGCTCATGGCTGTGCTGCTCATGCCCGCTTGATCCTCGGGTCCAGCGCGGTCTGCATCAGGTCGACCAGCAGGTTGAGGGAGACGAAGAACAGCGCCAGCACCAGGATGGTGCCCTGCAGCACCGGGATGTCGCGCTGGAAGATGGCACTGTTCAGCAGGAAGCCCGTGCCCGGCCAGGAGAACACCGTCTCCACCAGGATCGAGCCGCCCATCAGGTAGCCGAGCTGCAGCCCCATGATGGCGAGCGTGCCCGGCGCCGCGTTCTTCGCCACGTGCAGCAGGATGCCGCCCCGGCGCAGCCCCTTGCCGCGCAGCGTGTTGACGAAGTCCTGGTTCAGGATCTCGGCCACGATGCCGCGCACCGTGCGGGTGACGATGCCCATGGGAATGACGGAGAGGGTGACGGCGGGCAGCACCAGGTGGCGCATGTGCTCCCAGTTCCAGGCCCACTCGCCCGAGCCGCCGGGGCCGGCGCCCATCGCCGGCAGCACGTTCAGCGTGACGCTGAAGATGATGACCAGCACCATGCCGAGCCAGTAATGCGGCACCGAGACGCCGGCGGCGGCCAGGCCGACCGCCACGCGGTCGATCCAGCTGCCGCGGAAGGCGCCGGCGATGGCGCCGAGCAGCGTGCCGGCCGCGAAGCCGATGGCCGCCGCGATCAGCGAGAGGCGCAGCGTGTTCTGCACCGCCACGAACAGATCGTCCGTCACGGCGCGGCCGGTGGCGAGGGAGCGGCCGAGGTCGCCCTGCACCACCTTCAGCAGCCAGAGCCCGAACTGCACCGGCAACGGCTTGTCCAGCCCGTATTCGGCGCGGATCTGGTCCACCACCGCCTGCGGCGCGTCGGCGGGGACGATGGCGTTCACCGGGTCTCCGGGCGCGATGTGCACCAGCAGGAAGCAGAGCAGGCTGACCGCCAGCGCGATCGGCACGGCGTAGAGCACGCGCCGGAGGATATAGGAGAGCATGGCCTAGCGGCCTCCGGCCGGGGGATGAAGGGTCATGCGGCTTCGTCCACGCGGATGCAGCGGACGTTGCGCCCGGGCGCGGGGCTGCGCAGCTCGGGCATGGCGGGCAGGCAGTCCTCGCCCGCCTGCGGGCAGCGCGGCGCGAAGGCGCAGCCCTGCACGGGGCGGCTGAGGTCGGGCGGCGCGCCGGGGATGGTGGTCAGCCGCGTGCCGCGCATGCCGGCATGCACGGTGGCGCCCATCAGGCCGCGCGCGTAGGGGTGCAGCGGCCCGCGCATCAGCGCGGCCACCGGGCCTTCCTCGATGAAGCGGCCGGCATACATCACCGCCACCCGGTCGGCGATCTCGCCCGCCACGCCGAGGTCGTGCGTGACGAAGATGACGCCCATGCCAAGCTCCTGCTGCAAGCGGCGCAGGAGAAGCAGGATCTGGATCTGCACCGTGGCGTCGAGCGCCGTGGTCGGCTCGTCGGCCAGCAGCAGCTTCGGGCGGCAGGAGAGGGCGATGGCGATCATCGCGCGCTGCCGCAGCCCGCCGGAAAGCTCGTGCGGATAGGCAGCGAGACGGCGCTTCGCGGAGGGGATCTGCACCAGCTCCAGCAGGTCCAGCGCGCGGCGGTCGGCCTCGGCGCGGCTCACCCCCTCGTGGCGGATGATGGTCTCGGCGATCTGCCGGCCGATGGTGAAGACCGGGTCCAGCGCCGTCATCGGCTCCTGGAAGACCATCGAGACGACACGGCCACGGATGTCGGCCATCGCCTTCTCCGGCGCCGCGACGATGTCGTGGCCGCCGACGCGCACCGCGCCCTCCATCACCGTCTTCTTCGGCGGGTTGAGCCGCATCATCGCGCGCAGCGTGACCGACTTGCCGGAGCCGCTCTCGCCCAGGATGCAGAGGGATTCGTTCTGCGCCAGGGTGAAGTCCACGCCATTGACGGCCTTGACCGTGGCTTCGCGCGAGACGAAGCGGACATTCAGCCCGCGCACCTCGACCAGCGGCTTCGCGCCAGGATCATGCGGCATGGGGCATCGCCTTGCTGTGGCCGCTGCCGGGACTGTGCACCAGGCAGGCGGCGCGGTGGTCCTCCCCGGCCAGGGCGAGCGGCGGCACGGTGGCGGCGCAGACATCCTCGGCATGGAGGCAGCGGGTGCGGAAGCGGCAGCCGGAGGGCGGGTTCACCGGGTTGGGCGGGTCGCCCGAGAGGGGTGGCTCGGTGCGCCGGCGGTCGGGGTCCATCGAGGGGCGGCTGTCGAGCAGGGCTGCGGTGTAGGGATGGGCGGCCTTCGCGTAGATCGCCTCCACCGGCCCGAACTCGGCGACGCGGCCGAGATACATCACCAGCACGCGGTCCGACATGTACTGCACCACGTTCAGGTCGTGGCTGATGAACAGGTAGGTGAGGCCGTACTGCTCCTTGAGGTCCATCAGCAGGTTCAGCACCTGCGCCTCGACCGACTTGTCGAGCGCCGAGACCGGCTCGTCGAGGATGATCAGGCGCGGCCGCAGCACCAGGGCGCGGGCGATG
The DNA here is from genome assembly GCF_042651065.1 of Teichococcus aestuarii. Taxonomy (NCBI): domain Bacteria; kingdom Pseudomonadati; phylum Pseudomonadota; class Alphaproteobacteria; order Acetobacterales; family Roseomonadaceae; genus Roseomonas; species Teichococcus aestuarii. The sequence goes on along the minus strand of NZ_JBHSCH010000023.1, from coordinate 36,958 downwards.
TTGATGCGCTGGCGCTGCCCGCCCGAGAGCTCGTGCGGGTAGCGGCGGGCGAACTGCCCCGGCTCCAGCCCCACCGCCGCCAGCAGCTCATGCGCGCGCTCGATCGCGGTGCGGCGCGAGAGGCCGTGCACCTGCGGCGAATAGGCGATGGATTCCTCGATGGTCAGGCGCGGGTTCAGCGAGGCGTAGCTGTCCTGGAACACCATCTGCACCTGGCGGCGGTATTCCTTCATCGACAGGCCGCCGGGGCCGACCGTCTGGCCATCGAAGATCACCTCGCCGGCGGTGGGCTCCATCAGCGCCATGATGAGGCGCGAAGTGGTGGACTTGCCGCAGCCGCTCTCGCCCACGATGCCGAGCGTCTCGCCCTTGCGCAGGTCGAAGCTGACATCGTCCACCGCCTGCACCACGCCGCGCGTGCGGTTGAGCAGGCCACCCTTGAGGGGGAAGTGCTTGGTCAGACCCCGCACCGAGAGCAGCGGCTGCGCCGGGCCGCCGATATCCGGCAGGGGGCGGGCCAGTAAGGCTGCGGGCGATGCCATGGGCTCTCCGTCCGTGAGTTTCGCAGCTCCCGCGATGCAAATGGCAGGCCAGCATCATATTGCGCGATTCAAGTGCAAAAACCTGGGTGCCGGCAGGGATTGCACGCACCGCACCCAGAATCCGCCGAAAGAACAGGCATCCGGCGGCCTGCGGCCCCTTGCCCCCCTTTCCCTGTCTCAGCGCAGGCAGAGCAGCGCGGCGGGCGCACCCCGGCGCAGCACCACCACAGCGTTCTGCCGGAAGGCCCGGCCCAGCGCCGCGCCCGCCCGCGCGCCCAGGCCCAGTGCCAGCAGGCTTTCCTCGCCCTTCTCCGGCGCATCTGCCCAGGCGCCGAAGCCGGGCAGCACCCGGCCCAGCCTCGCCCGCAGCCGCGCCTGGGCGCGCCGGTTGGCCGCCAGCCCCGGCGTCCGCGACCATGGATTCCAGGCCGTGATGAACACCGCCCGGCGCACGGCATGGCGGGCCAGCAGGCGGTCCAGTTCCGGCTGGCGGCGGCCATGGAGGCGGGCCGTCACGCAATACGGCGGATTGCCCACCCGATAGAGCGTGGCACGATAAACTTTCTGAAACGGTGCACAGGCGGAATACATCACGCGCCTCCCACAGCGGCGGTTGCAACGGAAAAAGCCGGAGGGGCGGCCCGCCCTCTCCGCGCTGATCCTTCTCTCAGGGGCTGGGGTCGAGCAGGGCCAGGAAGGCGGCCCGCTCGGCGCAGGGGGAATCCGGGTCCCAGGCAACGCCCAGGCCCCATTCCAGGGGCGCCGCGGCTTTGGGCAGCGCCACGGGGCGGAACACCACGCCCGGCACCCGCATCCGCGCCGCCCATTCCGGCAGCAGCGCGATGCCGATGCCCGCCGCCACCAGGTTGACGATGGTCTGCTTCTCCTCCGCCTCCTGCGCCACATGCGGCGAGAGGCCCAGCGCGGCGAACAGGCGCATCACCCCGTCATGGCTGTGGGGCCGGGTGCGGCGGGGCGGCAGGATCAGCGGCAGCGGGGCCAGATCCTCCAGCCGCAGGCGGCGGCGGCCGGCCAGCGGATGCCGCCGCGGCAGCGCCACCACCGGGTATTCCTGCAGCAGCCAGCGGAAGGCGAGGCCCGGCTCGGGCCGCAGCGGCGGCCGGACGAAGCCGAGGTCCAGCCGCCGCGCGCGCAGCTGCGGCAGGATCTCCGAGGTCTTGGCCTCGGTCAGCCGCGTGGCGATGCCGGGATGCGCCGCCTGGAAGCGTGCCAGCAGGCCCGGCAGCAGCCCCGCCGCCGCGCTGTCGATGGCACCGATGCGCAGCAGGCCGGCGGGATGCGCCGCCATCCCGCGCACCAGCCGCGCCGCCGCCGCGGCATGTTCCAGGATGGCCCGCGCCTCGGTGGCCAGCGCATCCCCCGCCGGGGTGGTGGCCACCTGCCGGGTGGTGCGGCGCAGCAGCGCCGTGCCCAGCTCCTCCTCCAGCAGCCGCACCTGCCGGCCCAGCGCGGTGGGAAGCATGTTCAGCCGGGCGGCGGCGCGGCCGAAATGCAGCTCCTCCGCCACCGCCAGGAAGGCCCTGAGCTGCTTCAGTTCCACCGTGCCCTCTCCTTCCGCCCGCCCGCGAGGCTGTGCCGGCCGGGGCGGATTATCGCCTTTTTTTGCGCAATCTTTCGGATGCAGGGCGCGGCCCCAGCGGAGCCTAGCCTGGGCGCCAGGACCTGACGAGGAGAGACACCGTTGCGCGAATACAGCATCGCCGCCATCCCGGCCGATGGCATCGGGCCCGAGGTGATCGCCGCCGGCCTGCAGGCCCTCTCCGTGCTGGAGCGGCGGATGGGTGATTTCCGCCTGCATGTCGAGGAATTCCCCTGGGGCTCCGATTACTACCGCAGGCATGGCGTGATGATGCCGGCGGACGGGCTGGCGACGCTGAAGAAGTTCGACGCCATCTATTTCGGCGCCGTCGGCGCGCCGGACGTGCCGGACCATGTGACGCTGTGGGGCCTGCGCCTGCCGATCTGCCAGGGCTTCGACCAGTACGCCAATGTGCGGCCCACCAAGATCCTGCCCGGCGTGACGCCGCCGCTCCGCGACTGCGGCCCAGGCGACCTCGACTGGGTGATCGTGCGCGAGAACTCGGAGGGCGAGTATGCCGGCCATGGCGGCCGCGCCCACCGCGGCCTGCCGGAGGAGGTGGCCACCGAGGTGGCCATCTTCACCCGCGTCGGCGTCACGCGGATCATGCGCTACGCCTTCCGCCTCGCCCAGGCGCGGCCGCGCAAGTTCCTGACGGTTGTCACCAAGTCCAACGCGCAGCGCTTCGGCATGGTGATGTGGGACGAGATCGCCGAGGAGGTCTCGAAGGAATTCCCCGACGTCACCTGGGACAAGATGCTGGTGGACGCCATGACCATGCGCATGGTGCTGAAGCCGCAGAGCCTCGACACCATCGTCGCCACCAATTTGCACGCCGACATCCTCTCGGATCTCGCCGCCGCGCTGGCCGGCAGCCTGGGCGTGGCGCCCACCGGCAATGTGGACCCGGAGCGGCGCTTCCCCTCGATGTTCGAGCCGATCCACGGCTCGGCCTTCGACATCGCCGGCAAGGGCATCGCCAACCCGATCGCCACCTTCTGGACCGGGGCGCAGATGCTGGAGCACCTGGGCGAGCCCGAGGCCGCCGCGCGGCTGATGCGCGCGGTGGAGCGCGTCACCGCCAGCGGCCTGCTGACCCCCGACCTCGGCGGCACCGCCACCACGAAGCAGGTCACCGAGGCGGTGTGTGACGCCATCCACAGCGCGAATGTCTGACTGACAAGAACAGAAGAAGGGGGCGCGGGGGAATTCCTTCCCCCGCCCTTCCCCCCGGAGGAAACACCCATGCTCACCCGCCGTACGCTCCTGGCAGCCACCCCTGCCCTGCTGGCCACTCCCGCCCTGGCGGAGACCTTCCCCACCCGCTCCATCACCATCACCGTGCCCTTCGCCGCCGGCGGCCCGACCGACGTGGTCAGCCGGCTGGTGGCCGAGGGCATGTCGAAGGATCTCGGCCAGCCGGTGGTGGTGGAGAACGTGACCGGCGCGGGCGGCACCATCGCCGCCGCGCGGGTGGCGCAGGCCCGGCCCGACGGCCACACCCTGCTGATGCACCACATCGGCCATGCCAGCACCGCCACGCTCTACCGCAAGCTGCCCTATGACGTGCAGGAGAGCTTCGCGCCGCTCGGCCTCGTCTCGGACGCGGCGATGACGGTGGTGGCGCGCCCCGACTTCCCCGCCGCCGACCTGCCCGGCGTGCTGGCCGCCATCAAGGCGCAGGGCGACGGGCTGACGCTGGCGCATTCCGGCCTGGGCGGCGCCAACCAGCTCTGCGGCATGCTGCTGCAGCGCGCGGCGGGCCGCGCCCTGACCACGGTGGTGTTCCGCGGCAGCGCGCCCGCCATCACCGACCTGATGGCCGGGCGCATCGACCTGTTCTGCGACCAGGCGACCAACACGGCGCCCTTCATCCGCGACAGCCGCATCAAGGCCTATGCGGTGACGCTGCCGCAGCGCGTGCCGGGGCTGGACCTGCCCACCACCGCCGAGGCCGGCGCGCCGGACCTCGCCATGAGCACTTGGCACGGGCTTTATGCGCCGGCCGGCACGCCGGCCGAGATCCAGGAGCGCCTCGCCACCGCCATCCGCGCCGCGCTGCGCGAGGAGCGGCTGCTGACCCGCTTCGCCGAGCTGGTGACGGCGCCGGCCAGCCAGGAGCGGGCCACCCCGGCCTGGCACCGCCGCCATCTGGCCGAGGAAGTGGCGCGCTGGCGGCCGATCATCCAGGAAGCCGGGCAATACGCCGATTGAACAGGCTGGCGGGGGAGACTCCGCCATTCCGCTCGGAATCCGCTCCGTTCTCCTCCCCCTTCACCTTGAGCCCCTGCAAGTCCTCGGAGCCCATGAAGGCGGCCTTGGCGCCTTACGGAAATCAGGGCAGAAGCCGCCGGGCTCCACGCACCGACCTGCTTGGACCGGTTGGCTGCTGGTCCTGGCAGGCTGCACGCAGCCCGAGCCGTTGACGCGGGCGGAAATCGCCACACGGCCACCCAGGATCTGCACCGTGCCGGAGCCGGCGTCCAGGCGGCGAGGCCAGCCACGGTGTGAAGCCGGGCCGAGGAGGCGATCTCCCGCTGGCGGGAAAGCCTGGCCGCGATGGACATGCTGCGCCAGGCGGCAGGCATGCCGCCTCTGCCCGCGGCACAGGCCCGCGGGCTTGAGCAGCGGGAGGGGCCACCTTCAAAGGGCCCAGAAATGCCAGGTGAACAAGGTCTCGATGCCGGGCAGGGCGATCTCGAACTCGGCCTCCGTATCGCCATCCGTGTTGCCGTAGAGCACGCCGCCCTGCAGGTAGAGCTGGCCGGCGGCGGTGAAGCTGGCCTCCATGCGCAGCATGAAGGCCTGGTCTCCCGCGAGATCGGCATTGGCGTCGATGCCGGAGAGGTCGAGCTGGTCGGTATAGGCGGCGGCCGAGAAATCCGTCACCGTGTCCCGCGCCGCGCCGGGGCCGGCATCGCCGCCGGCGAAGATGAAGCGGTCATTGCCCGCGCCGCCGGTCAGGGTGTCGGCGCCGGCACCGCCGGTCAGCCAGTCATTCCCGGCGCCGCCCAGCAGCGTGTCGTTGCCCGCGCCGCCCAGCAGCGTGTCGTTGCCGCCACCGCCGCGCAGGGTGTCGTCGCCCTCCAGGCCGGAGAGGGTGTCGTGATTGCCGCGGCCGGAGAGGATGTCGGCGGCCGCGCCGCCCGTCAGGGCCAGGGCGGGGGGCAGCTCCAGCAGGCCGGAGCCGGGCAGCACCTCCTCCAGCAGCCCATCCAGCCCCGTGACCTGGATCAGGCCGTCGGTGAAGCCATCGCCATTGCGGTCCACCAGGAGCTGCGCGCCGGACTGGCGGAATTCCGGCTCGCCTATGGCCGCGAAGGCGTCCGCGCCGATGAAGCGGCCTTGCAGGGCCGAGAGATCGATCCTGTCGCCCACGGCGAAGTCGGTGATGGTGTCGGTGAAGCCGCCGGCCAGCTCGGCGGCGCTCCAGGCGAAGATGTCATTGCCGGCGCCGCCGGTCAGCGTGTCGCCGCCGAGGCCGCCATCCAGCGTGTCGGCGCCGTCGCCGCCCAGCAGCGTGTCCTGGCCGCGCCCGCCGGCGAGGGTGTCGTCGCCGCCCAGGCCGGAAAGCCGGTCATCCCCCTCCCGCCCGGCGAGGCTGTCAGCGCCGCCGCCGCCGGTGAGCTGGAGGTCCAGCACCCGCCGCAGGAGGCCGGAGCCGCTGGCGGTCTCCTCCAGCCAGGTGGCGGCGCCGATGGCGAGGGTGGCATCGCCCAGCCCGTCGCCGTCGAGGTCCACCGTCACCCAGCTTTGCGCCGAGACGGTGACGCGGAGCTGCGCGCCGCCCCCGGCCTGGAAGGCTTCGCTGCCGATGAACCGCGCGCCCAGGGCCGAAAGGTCCAGGACATCCTCCGCCTGCAGGTCGGTGACCAGGTCGCCGGCCAGCTCGGCGGCGCCGCGGAACAGGAAGGTGTCGGCACCGGCACCGCCGGTCAGCGTATCGGCGCCGAGGCCGCCGGCCAGAATGTCCGCGCCGTCGCCGCCGCGCAGCGTGTCCGCGCCGGTGCCGCCCTCGAGCAGGTCGTCGCCTTCGTCACCCTGGAGCAGGTCGTCGCCGCTGCCGCCAAGGAGCTGGTCCTGGCCGGCGCCGCCACGCAGCGTGTCGTCGCCCGCGCCGCCATCCAGCCGGTCGTGGCCTTCCAGGCCGAGCAGCAGGTCGCGGCCGCCGCGGCCCGCCAGGGTGTCGTCGGCCGCCGTGCCCTGCAGCGTCAGGTCCGGCACGCGCACCAGGACGTTGGAGCCGCTGCGGGTTTCCTCCAGCGCCATGAGGCCGTCCAGCAGCAGCGCCAGATCGGCGGCGCCGTCGCCATCCATGTCGATGGCCAGGACGGACTGGCCGTTCTCCCACAGCACCGCCATCTGCCCGGCCACGCGGGTCAGGCCGTTCTCTGAAAGGGAGAGGCCACCCAGGGCGCTCAGGTCGAGCTGGTCGCCCAGCTCGAAATCGGTGATGCGGTCCTCGCGCAGGCCGATCTCGTCGGTAGCGCGGTAGCGGATGGCATCGGCGTTCTCGCCACCCGAGATCACGTCCCGCCCGGTGCCGGGCTGCAGCACGTCGCTGCCCGCGCCGCCGATGAGGATGTCGTCGCCGCCTTCGCCGCGCAGGATGTCGTTGCCGGCGCCGCCGTCGAGCAGGTCGTTGCCGCCGCGCCCGGCCAGGGTGTCGTTGCCGCCTTCGCCATACAGCGTGTCATGGCCCGCGCCGCCGACGCCGATATTCGCCGTGTCGCCGCCGCGCCAGTTGACCACCGGCGCCAGCCGCAGCAAGCCGGAGCCGGGCGCCGTTTCCTGCAAGGCTCCCGCGCCGCGCAGCAGCACGCTCTGCTCGGCCACGCCATCGCCATCCGCGTCGATCTGCAGCAGCGTGTCGTTGCCGCTGCGCTGGTGGCGCGCCTCGGGGCGCAGGCCGCTGAAGGGCGCCTCCGCGATCCAGGCCGGGTAGCCAAGGTCGATGATGCGGATGAGGTCGCTGCTGGAGAGGTCGGTGATGGTGTCGGCCGCACCCGCCTGCGGGGTGATGACGAAGATGTCGATGCCGGCGCCGCCCTCCAGCGTATCGTTGCCGGCCCCGCCATCCAGCGCGTCATTGCCGGCGCCACCGGAGAGCCGGTCATGGCCGGCGCCGCCGCGCAGCGTGTCGTTGCCGGCACCGCCCTCCAGCGTGTCGTTGCCGGCCCCGCCGTCCAGGGTGTCGTTGCCGGCGGTGCCTTGCAGGGTGCGGTCCAGCGCCAGTTGCAGCAGCCGTGATCCGGGCGCCGTCTCCTCCAGCGCCACCCCGCCGGTCGCAACCACGGCGCCGGTCTCCGCCACGCCGTCGCCATCCGCGTCGATCCAGAGCATGCCGTCGCCGAAGCGGATCTCGCCGCGCGTGCCGGAGAACTCGGCACCGCCGATGAAGGTGAAGCCGGCCAGGGCGGCGAGATCGATGCGGTCATCCGCCGCCATGTCGCGGATGGCGTCTCCGGTCAGCTCGGCGGCGCTGGCGTAGCGGAACACGTCCTGCCCCGCGCCGCCGCGCAGCGTGTCGGCCCCCATTCCGCCGGCGAGGATGTCGTTGCCGGTGCCGCCATCCAGCGTGTCGTCGCCGTCACCGCCGTCCAGCGTGTCGTCGCCGCTGCCGCCGCCCAGCGTGTCGTTGCCGGTGCCGCCGTCCAGCGTGTCGTTGCCGCCGCCGCCGAGCAGGCGGTCATTGCCGCCGAGACCGGTCAGCCGGTCGTCGCCCAGCCCGCCATCGAGCAGGTCGCCGCTGGCGGTGCCGCCCAGCCTGTCGGCGCCATCCGTGCCGGCCAGGGAGACGGGCGTGACGCGCACCAGCCGCCGCGAGCCGGCGCTGGTCTCGGCCAGCATGTCGGTGCCGGAGACCCAGGCGCTGATCTCGGCCACGCCATCGCCGTCGAGGTCGAGCAGCAGCCGCTTGTCCTGGTTGCGCATCTCCCCCGGCGTGCCGCTGAACGCGGCGTCGCCGATGTAGCGCAGGAAGGTGAGCGGCGTGAGGTCGATGACGTCGCTGGTCGAGAAATCCTGCAGGATGTCGCCCTGCAGCTCCTCCGCGGCGAGGTAGCGGTAGGTGTCCTTCGCCGCGCCGCCCACCAGGATGTCGGCGCCTGCGCCGCCGATGAGCAGGTCCTCGCCGTCGCCGCCCTTCAGCACGTCCTCGCCATCGCCGCCGGCCAGCGTGTCGTTGCCGCCGAGGCCGATCAGCCGGTCGTCGCCGGCGCCGCCCGTGAGCGTGTCGGCGCCGGCGCCGCCGCTGAGGTTGAGCGGCTCGGCCAGTTGCAGGATGCGCGAGCCGGGCGCCGTTTCCACGAGGCGGTAGGTGCCGTTCAGCGTCAGCACGATCTCCGCCTCGCCGAGGCCGCGCTGGTCGATCTGCAGCAGCGTGACGCCCGGCGCCCAGGCGACGCGCATCTCCAGCGCCGTGCCGCTGAAGGGCAGCGTGCCCAGGAAGGCCAGGCCGGCGATGGCGGAGAAATCCAGCTGGTCGCCGCTGGCGAAATCGACGATGCGGTCGAGATGCGCCTCCTCGGGCGCCAGGAAGCGGAAGGTGTCGCCGCCGGCGCCGCCGGACAGCGCATCGGCGCCGCGCCCGCCGGTCAGGATGTCGTTGCCGTCGCCGCCCGAGAGGGTGTCGGCGCCGGCGCCGCCCGAGAGGGTGTCGTTGCCGCCCTGGCCCTGCAGGATGTCGGCCTGCGCCGTGCCGGTGAGCGTGTCGTTGCCTGATCCGCCGATGAAGTTCGCCATCCTGACCCCTGACGCCTGCGAAGGTGGCGCGCGACGGGCCTTCTGCCGGCCGGCGGGGTGGATTTAGCATGGGCGGGGCGGGGGCTTGCGGCGGGTTGCGCCTCAATCCGCACGGCGAGGCCGGGGAAGGGATTCCCCGGCCTCGCCGCTGTCTTCCGTTCAGGCGCCGGTGAAGTTGGGCGCGCGCTTGGCGAAGAAGGCGGCCTTGCCTTCCTCGTGGTCGGCGGTGAGGAACAGCAGGCTCTGGTAGTGGCGCTCCTGGTCCAGCGCGTTGTGCAGCCCCTCGGAGAGGATCTGCTTGGTCAGCGCCACCGCGGCGGGCGCCTGCGCGGCCAGCACGCGGGCGCGCTCCAGCGCCACGGCGAGCGCCTGGCCCTTCGGCGCCAGCCGGTCCACCAGGCCGATGCGCAGCGCCTCCTCGGCGCCGACCGGCTCGCCATAGAGCAGGATCTGCCGCGCCCGCGCATGGCCCACGCGCAGCGGCAGGGTGTGCGGCAGGCCGAGATCGGCCATCAGCCCCGCCTTGCCGAAGGCGGCCATGAACTGCGCGTCCTCCGCCGCCACGATGGTGTCGCAGGCGCAGGCCAGCGAGAGGCCGGCGCCGGCGGCCCAGCCCTCCACCGCCGCCACCACCGGCTTGGAGCCGCCGACCATGAGGCGGATCATCTGGTGCGCCGCGCGCAGCCGCTCCCGCCCCTGCAAGGGGGTGCGAACATCCATCCCCGAAAGGTCGCCGCCCGAGCAGAAATGCGCCCCGCCGCCGGTGATGACGATGGCGCGCACCGCGGGGTCCGCCTCCGCGCGGTCGAGGATGCCGAGCAGCGCGGCGCGCAGGGCGGGCGCGAGCGCGTTGCGGCGGGCGGGGTAGTCGAGCGTCAGGATCAGCACCGGGCCGTCCCGCTCCTCCCCCACGCGCATGACGGGCTGTTCGCCGCTATGGTCGGGCATGGACGTCCTCCTGCTTGCGGCGCTTTGCGCCCTGTCTGTCCGCAGGCTACATTCCGCATACGGGAAATCAATCGGGATATCGAATGGACACTGCCCTTCCCCTGCCCGAGCGCGATCCCGGCGCGCAGCGCGACGTGGGTGCCGTCATCCACGCCATCCGCATCCTGCAGCACCTGGCGGGGGCGACGGGCCCGCTCGGCGTGGCGGCGGTGGCGCGCGGCACGGGCATCAGCCCCAGCACCTGCTTCAACATCCTGCGCACCCTGACGCGGGCGCGCTTCGTCGCCTTCCGCGACAGCGACAAGACCTACACGCTGGGCCTGGCCGTGGCCGAGCTGGCCGCCGGGCTGATCGGCGTCAGCCATGCCGAGCTGATCCGCCCCGAGCTGGAGCGGCTGGCGCTGAACTACGACATGCTGATCGTGCTGTGGCGCGTCACCGAGGACGGCCACATCGTGCTGATCGACCGCGCGCACAGCCACACCGCTGTGCGCGTCGAGATGCGCGTGGGGCTGCGGCTGCCGATGCTGGTGGGCGCGGTGGGGCGCTGCGTCGCCGCCGCGCTGGACCTGCCGGCCGACGAGCTGCGCCGCCGCTTCGCGACGCTCCGCTGGCAATCCCCGCCCAGCTTCGAGGCCTACCTGGCCGATGTCGCCCTCGCCCGGCAGCAGGGCTGGAGCCTCGACCAGAACAACCTCTACCGTGGCCTGATCACCGTGGCCGCCCTGGTGCGGGACCGCAACGGCCAGCCGCGCTTCGGCATCAGCGGCATCACCATCTCCGGGCAGTATGCGCCCGAGACCTTCTCGCGCCTCGGGGAGGAGCTGCGGGAGGTGGCGGCCTTCACCGGGAAGGCCCTGTTCCCCCTGGGCCACGGCATCCCGGATCAGGAATAGCATTTTCCATTCGGAACAGGCGCTTTGCGCATGACAGGCGCGCGCGCATCGGCTCAACTCCTTCGCCAAAAGCGGCGCCCGGCAAGGGCGCCGCAGGGAGGAGGAGAACACCATGAAGGTCCTGCACCGCCGCGCGCTGCTGCGCGGCACCAGCGGAGGGCTGGGCATCGCCCTGGCCGGTGGGCTGCTGCCCGGCCTGCCCCGCGCCCGGGCGCAGGAGGGCTGGCGGCCGAGCCAGACCGTGCGCGTCATCGTCCCCGCCGCCGCCGGCGGCACCACCGACATCATGGGCCGGCTGCTGGCCAACCACCTGACCCAGCACTGGGGCCAGGCGGCGGTGGTGGAGAACAAGTCCGGTGCCGGCGGCACCATCGGCACCGCCGAGGTGGTCCGCGCCAAGCCGGACGGGCACACCATCCTGCTGGGCAATATCGGGCCGCAGGCCATCGCCCACTCGCTGTTCCGCAACCTGCCCTACCGGGCCGACCAGCTCATCCCCGTCTCCAACATGATCCAGGGGCCGAACGTGCTGGTGGTGCACCCGTCCCTGCCGGTGGAGACGGCGAAGGACTTCATCGCCTATATCCGCGCCAACCCGGGCAAGCTGAGCTATGGCACGCCGGGGCTGGGGCAGTCGCCGCATCTCTCGGCGGTGTGGTTCAGCCAGCTCACCGGCACGCGCGCCACGGCGGTGCATTACCGCGGTGCCGGCCCGTCGATGATGGGGCTGGTGGCCGGCGAGGTGCAGTTCAGCTTCGACAACCTGACCAGCGCCATGGTGCAGGTGCGCGAGGGCCGGGTGCGGGCTTTGGGCGTGAGCAGCGCCGAGCGCAACCCGCAGCTGCCCGACCTGCCGGCGATGCGGGAGGTGGCGCCGGAGCTGGCCAATTACGAGGTGAACACCTGGTTCGGCGCCTTCTACCCGGCCGGCACGCCGGAGGCGGTGGTCGGCGCGCTGAACGCGCAGATCAAGGCGCTGCTGGAACTGCCGGAGACGAAGAAGCGCTTCGCGGAGATGGGCGGCGTCTCCGCCTATGGCACGCCGGCGCAGTATGCCGCCTTCGTCCGGGCCGAGACGGAGAAATGGGGCGAGGTGCTGAAGCGCGAAGGGCTTCAGCTCGACGCCGGCTGAGGCGGGGGCCGCGAGAGGAAAAGGTGGCCCGGCGCGGCAGCCGGGCCACCGCGCCTCCAACGGGCCTCAGTAGCTGCGCGGCATGCCGAGCACATGCTCGCCCAGGTAGGAGAGGATCAGGTTGGTGCTGATCGGCGCCACCTGGTACAGCCGCGTCTCGCGGAACTTGCGCTCCACGTCGTATTCCTCGGCGAAGCCGAAGCCGCCATGCGTCTGCACGCAGGCCTCGCCCGCCGCCCAGCTCGCCTCGGCCGCCAGCATCTTGCCCATGTTGGCCTCCTCGCCCGGGTTCACCCCGGCCTCGAACTTGGCCAGCCCCTTGTGCACGATGGCCTCCGCCGCCCGCATCTGCGCATAGGCCCGCGCGATGGGGAACTGCACCCCCTGGTTCTGCCCGATCGGCCGGTTGAACAGCACGCGCTCCTTCGAGTAGGCCACGGCCTTCTCGATGAACCACTTGGCATCGCCGATGCACTCGCTGGCGATCAGCAGCCGCTCGGCGTTCATCCCGTCCAGGATGTAGCGGAAGCCGCGCCCTTCCTCGCCCACCAGGTTCTCGGCGGGCACTTCCATGTTGTCGAAGAAGACCTCGCAGGAATTGTGGTTCATCATCGTGCGGATGGGGCGGATGGTCAGCCCCTTGCCCAGCACGGTGCGCATGTCGACGATGAAGGTGGAGAGCCCTTCGGTCTTCTTCGCCACCTGGTCGCGCGGCGTGGTGCGCGCCAGCAGCAGCATCAGGTCCGAATGCTCGGCGCGGCTGGTCCAGATCTTCTGGCCGTTGACGATGTACCGGTCGCCCTCCTTCTTCGCGAAGGTGCGCAGGCTGGTGGTGTCCGTGCCGCTGGTGGGCTCGGTCACGCCGAAGGCCTGCAGGCGCAGCTCGCCGCTGGCGATCTTGGGCAGGTATTCCTGCTTCTGCGCCTCGCTTCCATGCCGCAGGATGGTGCCCATGATGTACATCTGCGCGTGGCAGGCGGCGCCGTTGCAGCCCTGGCGCTGCACCTCCTCCAGGATCGCCGCCGCCGCGCCGAGGCCGAGCCCCGCGCCGCCATACTCCTCGGGGATCAGCGCGGCGAGGTAGCCGGCCTCGGTCAGCGCCTGCACGAACTCGGTGGGGTAGCCCCGCACCTCGTCCAGCTTGCGCCAGTACTCGCCGGGGAAGCGGGCGCAGAGCTTGGCCACCTCCTCGCGGATCTCGGCATGCGGGTCGTTCGGCGTGGTCTGCAGCATGGTCGTCCTTCAGGCCGCCTCGGCCGGGCTGCGCAACAGGGAGGAGATGTCGTTCAGGCGGTCCATGCGCCCGATCGTCTCGGCCAGCGCCGCGGCGCGCTCGGGGCCCAGCACGGCATCGGCGAGGCCGCTGAACTTGGCGCGCAGCTCGGCCTCGGTCAGGAAGTTGTCCGGCTCGCCCTTCGGCACGATCACGGTGCGGACGAAATCCTGACCGCGCGCGCGCACCGTCAGCTTGCCGGACATGTTGGCCGGGAACTCGGCCTCGATCTCCGGGTCGTTCTCGCAGCGCACGCGCTGCATCATGGCGCGGATCCCGTCATCCTTCAGCAGCGCGTAGCTGTCCCAGCCCATCTGCCCGGTGGACAGCGCCGTGGCGATGACGAAGGGGCCGCTGAACTGGCCATCGACGATGTTCTGCGGGTTGGCCTTGCGCTCGGCCGGCTCGCCCACGAGCAGCATGCCGGCGCGGGAGATGCCGAGCGTCACGGCCTCGATCTCCTCGGCCTTGAAGCCATGCTCGGCGCGCAGCGCCAGCGCGGCGTCGATGCCCGCATGGCCCCAGCGGCAGGAGGGATAGGGCTTCACCCCCGTCGCCATCAGCTCCCAGACCTGCCCGAGATCCTGGCAGACGCGCTCGGGCTTCGGCTCCGGCGCATAGGCGCGCAGGAAGCCCTGCTTGCCTTCAATGGCCTCCGCGGCGCCCTTGAAGCCCTCCCGCGCCAGCGTCGCGGCGGCGAGGCCGGACATGCCCGCCCACCCCACCTGGAAGCGCTTGGTCCAGGCACCGTTGGCCAGGAATTGCAGGCTGCCCGCGCACTGGCTGAGGGCGATGCCGAGCGCCGATTCCATCCGCGCCGCATCCAGCCCGAAGACCCGCGCGGCGGCGGCGGCGGCCCCGAAGGCGCCGCAGGTGGCGGAAGGGTGGAAGCCGCGGTCGTAATGCGCGCCGGCCGGCAGGGCCAGCGCCAGCCGCAGCGCCACCTCGTAGCCGGCGACGATGCCGGCCAATACCTCGGCTCCCGAGGCACCCACCATCTCGCCCGCCGTGATGGCGGCCGGGATCACCGGCGCGCCGGGATGCACCACGGCCACCGCATGGGTGTCGTCGAAATCGAGCGAGTGGGCGAGGGTGGCATTGATCAGCACGGCGCCGGCCGGGCTGTAGGTGGAATCATCAGCGAAGACGCGGCTCTCGCCCTTGTCCAGCCCCAGCGCCTTCACCGCCGCCAGCAGCGCGGGCGTGCTCTCCGCCTCGCCCCGCGCGCGGACGATGTTGCCGACGAGGTCGAGCACCAGGGCCTGGGCCCGGGCCATCACCTCCGGCGGCAGCGCCTCCGGCCGCAGCCCGGCGGCGAAGGCGGAAATCTCCTGCGTGATACCCATGCCCGGCATATCCTTCCCCTGGTGCCGGGGGCGCGCGGCCCCCGGCTCTTTCCTTGGCTCAGTCTAGCTCAGACCGGGTCCCAGGCGAACACGTCGGCGCTGCGGTCGAGCGGCATGAACTGCGCCTTGAGCGCGGGCAGCGCGTGCTCGGCGATCAGCTCCGGCGTCCAGCCTTCCGAGCGGTGCGCGCTGCGCACCGGGCGCGGCTGGTTGAACAGGAAGAGCTCGTTGTTGCGCGCGGCGAAGATCTGCCCCGTCACGTCCTTGGCGGCGTCGCTGGCGAGGAACACGGCGAGCGGCGCGTTCTTCTCCGGCGTCATGCGCTTCAGCTTCTCGACCCGCGCCTTCTGCTCCGGCGTCTCGGCCGGGATGGAGCTGGTCATGCGGCTCCAGGCGAAGGGGGCGATGCAGTTGGAGCGCACACCGAAGCGCTGCATGTCGAGCGCGATGGACTTCGACAGCGCGGCGATGCCGAGCTTGGCCGCCGAGTAGTTGGCCTGGCCGAAATTGCCGATCAGTCCGGAGGTCGAGGTCATGTGCACATAGGCGCCCGAGCCCTGGGCGCGGAAATGCTCCGCCGCGGCGCGGGAGACGAAGAAGCTGCCGTTCAGGTGAACATTGATGACGGCCAGCCACTCCTCCGGCGAGGTCTTGTGGAAGATCTGGTCGCGCAGGATGCCGGCATTGTTGACGACGATATCCACCTTGCCGAAGGCGTCCACCGCGGTCTTGACGATGCGCTTGGCGCTCTCCCAGTCGGAGACGCTGTCGGTGTTCACCACCGCCTGGCCGCCGCGCTGCTCGATGATCGCCTGGGTCTGCTGGCCGGGCGTGGCCGAAGTCTCGCCCTCGCCGGTGAGCGAGGCGCCGATGTCGTTCACCACCACCTTGGCGCCGGCCAGCGCCATGGCCAGCGCGATCTCGCGCCCGATGCCGCCACCGGCGCCCGTGACGATCGCGACCTTGCCTTCAAGCATCATGCGTTTGCTTCCTTGTCCGTCATGGGCCGGGGAGCCGTGCCCCCCGGCATTCTCGTTCAGGCCATTCCTGCTCAGGCGGGCGTGAACATCGGCACGGGGTAGCCATCGCCCTCGGTGGGCTGGAACTTCAGCGTGACGGGCTGGCCGATGCGGATGGCGGCGAAGTCGGCGCCGATGATGTTGGTCATCATGCGCGGGCCTTCCTCCAGCTCCACATAGGCGATGGCGTAGGGCACCTTCGCGCGCATGATGCTGAAGCTGTAGATGGTGCCGCGGCCGCTGGCCTCCACCATCTCCACCTCGCCCTCGTCGTCGAAGGGGCAGATGGGGCGCGGCGGGTAGTGCGTCTTGCCGGTCTTGCTGTTGCGGCCGATCAGCAGCTTGCCCTCGCGCGCGGCGTCCCAGAAGCGCTGGGTGGAGGGATCGGGCGTGGGCGAGGGAGGGATACGGTCGGTCATGCTCACAGCCTCTCCAGCACCAGGGTCGCGCTGCCATGGCGGGTGCCGAGCGAGCCGCCCGTGCCATGCGCCAGCGCCAGGTCGCAATTCTTCACCTGCACGGCGGGGTGCGCCTCGCCGCGCAGCTGCCGCACCGCCTCGATCACCTTGGTGATGCCGCCGCGGTTGGCCGGATGGTTGTTGCAGAGCCCGCCGCCATCCGTGTTGAAGGGCAGGCGGCCGACGCCGGAGATCAGGTTGCCGTCGGACACGAACTTGCCGCCCTGGCCCTTCTCGCAGAAGCCGAGGTCTTCCAGCTGCATCAGCACCGTGATGGTGAAGCTGTCATAGATGCTGGCGTACTTCATGTCGGCAGGCTTCACCCCCGCCATCTCGAAGGCGCGCGCCCCGGCGTAGCGGGCGCCGGTGTAGCTCAGGTCGATGCGCCCGCCATCGACATGCTTGATCGCCTCGCCGGCGCCGCGGATGGAGACGAGGGGGCGCTTCAGCGTGCGGGCGATCTCGGGGCTGGTCACCACCAGCGCGCCGCCGCCATCGCTGATGACGCAGCAATCGAGCCGGTGCAGCGGGTCCGCCACCAGCGGCGAGTTCACCACGTCCTCGACGGTGACCACCTTGCGCAGCATGGCATGCTCGTTGTGCTGCGCGTGGTGGCTGGCGGCGACCTTGATCCAGGCCAGCTGCTCCGAGGTGGTGCCGTACTCGTGCATGTGGCGCTGCGCGCACATCGCGTACATGTTCGCGATCGCCGGGCCGAAGGGGTACTCGAACTGCACGTCCGGCTGGCGCGGGTCGCCCGGGCGCGGCGCGGTGCCGGTGGCGACGCCTTCCGAGCGCGGCCGGCCGGCAAGGGTGATCAGTGCCACCTTGCACTTGCCCATGGCGATGGCCTCGGCCGCGTGCGCCACATGCACCAGGTAGGAGCAGCCGCCGACATCGGTGGAATCGTAGTGCGTCAGTCGGTTCAGGCCCAGATAGTCGGCCATGCTCAGCGGGCCCATGCCGGGCGCGTCGCCGGCGCAGAAATAGCCGTCCACGTCGGCGCGCGTCAGCCCCGCGTCGCGCAGCGCGCCCAGCGCCACCTCGGCGTGCAGCTGCGCCACGCTCTTGTCCTCGGCCTTGCGTGTCGGGTGCTCATAGGCGCCCACGATGCAGGCCTTGCCTCGGATGCTCACCGGCTCTTCCTTCTGCCGTTGCGGAAATTACTGGACACTGATGTTGCCCGCCTTCGCCACTTCGGCCCAGCGGGTGATCTCCTGCGCGATGAAGGCGGCGAAGGCCTCGGGCGTGGTGCCGCCCTGCGGCGTCAGCCCCGGCGGCTGGGCGGCGAAGGCGCCGATGCGCTCGGCCCAGTCCGGCGTGCGCACCACCGCGTCCATGGCCGCGCCGAGCTTCTCGATGACCGGCGCGGGCGTCGCCGCCGGCGCCTGCACGCCGAACCAGGCCGTGGCGTCGAAATCGGCGAGGCCGCACTCGATCAGTGTCGGCACCTCGGGCAGCAGCGCCACGCGCTCGCGGCTGGTCACCGCCAGCGCCCGGATCTGCCCCTCCCGCACGAAGTTCAGCGCGGAGGGGATGTTGTCCATCGCCGTCTGGATGCGGCCCGCCACCAGCTCGGTCAGCATCGGGCCGGAGCCGCGATAGGGGACATGGGTGATGTCGATACCCGTGCGCGCCTTCACCAGCTCCATGCAGGCATGCGGGCTGCCGCCGATGCCGGAGGTGCCGTAGTTGAGCCGCCCCGGCGCCTTGCGCGCCGCCTCGAGCAGCGCATCGAAGCTGGCGATGCCGGACTCCCTCGAGGCCAGCACGAGGTTCGGCACCCGCACCGCCAGCCCGACCGCCGCGAGGTCCTGCGGCTTGTAGGGCATGGTGGCGCCATAGGCGGCGTAGTTGATCGCCGCCGTGCCGATCGAGCACATCACCAGCGTGTAACCGTCGGGCGCCGATTTCGCGACCGCGTCGGCGCCGATATTGCCGCCGGCGCCGCCACGGTTCTCCACCACCACGGGCTGGCCGAGGCGCGCCGAGAGGCGCTCCGCCAGCAGCCGCCCCATCAGGTCGGTGGTGCCGCCGGGGGGGAAGGGAATGATCAGGCGGATGGGCCGCGCGGGCCAGGCTTCCGCCGCCGCGCGCGCCGTGGCGGGCAGCAGCGCCGCCGCCGCCGCCAGCCCCAGGGCCTGCCGTCTGTTCCAGTTGCTCATGCCGCTTCCTCCTCCTGCCGGGGCCGCCTTGTCGCCGGCGGCCTCCCATGGGCTCAGCCTGGCAGCTCCAGCACCGCCTTGGCCAGGATGCCGCGCTGGATCTCGGAGCTGCCGCCATAGATCGTGGTCGGCCGCGCCTCGATGAACTGGCCCGAGGGGTGCAGGTCGCGGTTGCCCTCCATCGGCTTCAGCAGACCGGCATTCTCGCCGCCGATCTCCAGCATCAGCTCAGTGATGCGCTGGAACAGGTCGGACTGGTGCAGCTTCAGCATGGAGACATCGGCGCCGAGCGGCTCGCCCCGCCGCAGCACGGCGACGAAGGTCTCGTAGAGCGCCTTGTGGTCCTCCAGGTCGCAGCGCAGCTTCGTGTAGCGCTCCTGGAACTCCGGCTCGTCATACACCCCCATCCGCTCGGCCAGCATGCGCAGCCGGGAGAGCGCGTAGGCGGATTGCCGCGGCGAGCCGAGGAAGATGCGCTCGAAGCCGAGCAGGGCCTTGGCCATGCTCCAGCCCTTGTTCGGCTCGCCCACGAGGTTCTCGCGCGGCACCCGGACGTTGTCGAAGAACACCTCGCAGAACTCGTCATGCAGGCCGAGATTGATGATCGGCCGCACCGTCACGCCGGGGCTCTTCATGTCGATCAGCAGGAAGGAGATGCCCTCCTGCTTCTTGCCGCTCTTGTCGGTGCGGACGAGGCAGAAGATCCAGTTGGCGTCGGTCGCCAGCGTGGTCCAGATCTTCTGGCCGTTGACGACGTAGTGGTCGCCCTCCAGCACCGCCTCAGTGCGCAGCGAGGCGAGGTCGGAGCCGGCGCCGGGCTCGGAATAGCCCTGGCACCAGATGTCCTCGCCGGCCAGGATGCGCGGCAGGAAGCGGGCGCGCTGCGCCTCGGTGCCGAAGCGGATCAGCAACGGGCCGAGCATGATCACGCCATGGTCGGGCAGCCGCGCCACGCCGTAGCGCTCGTATTCCTCGATCAGGATGATCTGCTTCGAGGCGTCGAGCCCCATGCCGCCGAGCTCCTGCGGCCAGCCCGGCGCCACCCAGCCCTTCCGCTGCACGATGCGGAACCACTCCTCCCCCTCCTGCCAGTGCAGGCGGTGCGGCGGGTTGCGCAGATGGGCGGGGTATTCGCTCTCGACGAAGCGGCGCACCTCGGCGCGGAAATCCTCGTCGGTCATCGCGTTGTAGTCGGTCATGCCTCGACCTCCGGCTGGGCGGCGGCGAACCGGCGGCGGTGCAGCGCGGCCGTGCCGAACTGGTTGGCCAGCACCATCGCGCGCCGCAGGTAGAGGCCGATATCGGCCTCATCGGTGTAGCCGATGCCGCCATGCAGCTGGATCGCCTGACGCGTCACCAGCAGCGCGGCATCGGCGGCGCGCGCCTTGGCGCGGGCGATGGCGGCGCGGCGCTGGGCGGCCGGCGCATCGGCGCGGTCGCACAGCATGGCCGCGGATTCCACGCTGGCGCGGCCGAGGGCGATCTGCACCTTCAGGTCCGCCGCGCGGTGCTGCAGCGCCTGGAAGCTGCCGATCGGCTTGCCGAATTGCTGGCGGGTGCGGAGATAGTCCAGCGTCATGGCGAAGGCCTGGTCCATCACGCCGAGCAGCAGCGCGGCGGTGCCGAGCGCGGCCTCCTCCAGCGCCGCCTCCATCTGCGCGGCGGAGAGGGTGCCGACCGTCTCGCCGCCCCGGGGCCGCAGCGTGCCGAAGCTGCCGCCATCCTGCGTCGGCTCCAGCGCGAGATCGGCGCCCTCCGCCGGCTGCAGAATCAGAGAAAAACCCTCGCCCTGGCGCAGCGGCACCAGGAAGGATTGCGCGCCATCCGCCATGGGCAGGAACAGGCGCGGCGCCTCCGGCGTGCCGGGCACGTCGAAGCTGCCGGCGCGTTCCTGCCAGGCGGTCAGCACCAGCGCCTCGCCGGCCACCAGGCGCTCCAGCGGCCCGGTGGCGCCAGCCTCGGCCAGCAGCCGGGCGGAGAGCGCGCCATGCACCAGCGGCTCCGGCGCCAGCGCCGCGCCCAGTTCCTCGGCCAGCGCGCAGAAGGCGCCCATGCCGAGGCCGGCGCCGCCCTGCTCCTCCGGCACGCGCAGGCCGATCCAGCCCTGCTCGCCCATCTGCCGCCACACGGCCGGGTCGAAGCCGGGGGACTGGAAGCGCAGCGCGCGGATGCGCTTGCGGTCGCCACCGCGCGGCGCGATGCCCGCCGCGCTGTCGCGGATCATGCGGATGGCGTCGTCGCGCTCATCCTCGAGCATCGCGCTCATGCCAGCACCGCCAGGCCGTTGTTCACCACCACCACATCGCGCTCCACCACGCGGGCGCGGAAGGCGCCGCCCCGCCACATCTCCACCCGGATGGTCTCGCCGGGATAGACCGGCGCGGAGAAGCGCAGCGAGAGGCCCTTCAGCGCCTCGGCGCGGTAGCCGCACAGCTCGCGCAGGATCGCGTGCGTCACCACGCCCAGCGTGCACAGCCCGTGCAGGATGGGGCGCGGGAAGCCGGCGCGGGAGGCCACCTCGGGGTCGGTGTGCAGCGGGTTGTCGTCGCCGTTCAGGCGGTAATAGAAGGCCTGCTCGGGCCGCGTCGGCAGGTCGAGCACGATGTCGGGCGCGCCCTCCGGCATCGGGTTGGGCGGGATGACGGGGCCGGAGGGGCCGCCGAAGCCGCCATCGGCGCGCAGGAAGGTGGTGCTGCCGGTCACCGCCAGCAGCTCGCCCGTGGCGGCGTCGGTGATCTCCTTCTCGGAGTAGAGCAGCGCGCCCTTGCCCTCGCCCTTGTCGACGATGCCGGTGACGCGGGTGCGGCCGATCACCTCGCCCTCGGCCGGCAGCGGCCGGTGCAGGGTGATGCGCTGCTCGCCATGCACCAGCCGCACCGCGTCCACCCCCGTCTCCGGGTTGCCCAGCCAGAAGCCGGGGTGGCCCAGCACCACCGCCATGGCCGGCATCACCACCGGGCCCTTCTGGGTGGTGATGTAGGGGAGCTGGCGGGTGTCCATCGGGTCCTGCCCCATGCCGACGGACAGGGCGTAGAACACCGCATCCTGCGCGCGGACGCGCTGGCGCACCTCGGGGATGGGGAAGTTCAGCAGCTTCTCGTAGTCGATCACGCGTCATTCTCCGCGATGTCGATCACCGCGTCGGCGGCGAAGGCGCCCTGCCCCGCGGGCATGGCGAAGACGGGGTTGAGGTCGATGCCCGAGAGGCGCGGCCCGGCCTGATGGGCGAAGACGGAAAGGCGCGAGAGCATCCGCGCCAGCGCCGGGATGTCGGCCGGCGGGCGGCCGCGCGCGCCCAGCAGCAGCGGCGCGCCCTTGATCGAGCGGATCATCCGCTCCGCCTCCGCCTCGCCGAAGGGGCAGCGGCGGAAGGAGACGTCCTTCAGGATCTCGACGAAGATGCCGCCCAGCCCGAACATCGCCACCGGCCCGAAGACCGGGTCGCGGTGCACGCCGAGGATGCACTCGACGCCGCCCGAGAGCTGCTTCGCCACCAGCACGCCCTCGATGCGCGCATCCGGCGCCGCCTTCGCCGCCCGCTGCATCAGCAGGGCGAAGCCTTCGCGCACCGCCGCCGCATCGGCCACGTTCAGCAGCACGCCGCCGATCTCCGATTTGTGCAGGATGTCGGGCGACAGGATCTTGAGCACCACGGGGAAGCCGATGGCCTCGGCCGCCGCCACGGCGCTCTCCACCTCGGCGCAGGCGCGCTCCGGCGCCGCCTCGATGCCGGCCCGGCCCAGGATGCGCTTGGCCTCGGCCTCGCTCGGCGTGCTGGCGGGCAGCGCCACGGCGGCCCCGGCGACAGGGGTTTCGCGCGGCGGCACGGCGAAGGCATCCCCGAAGCGGCCCATGGCGTGGATCGCCACCACCGCGCGCGAGGGGTCCTCGAAGACGGTGAAGCCATCCGCCTCGAACTGTTCCACCAGATGGGGGTCGGCCAGCACGGAGAGGACGAACAACCGGTCGGGGTGCGCGTCGCGCACCGCCTTCAGCTCGGCGCGCAGGCGCGGCGCCACGGAGGCGGCGCCGCCCGCATGGGTGAAGAAGGCGAGGATGGACTGGTAGCCGCCATCCTGCACCAGCGCGTCGGCGAAGCGGCCCACCAGGGAGAGGTCGTTCAGCGCCTGGGCGGTGCAGTCCACCGGGTTCTGCGGCGCGCAGAAGGGCAGCGCCTCGCGCAGCGCCGCCTGCGCCGCCTCCGGCATCTCCGGCATGGGCAGGCCGATGGCATCCGCCGCGTCCGAGATCAGCACGCCGGCGCCGCCGCTGATGGTCAGCACGCCCAGCGAATTGCCGGCCGGGTAGACGCGCCGCGTGGCCAGGCGGGCGATGTCCAGCATCTCCTCCGTCGTGCGGGCGCGCACCACGCCGTATTCGGCGAGCACCGCATCCGTCACCGCGTCGTCGCCGGCGATGGAGGCGGTGTGGGAGCGCGCGGCGGCGCTGCCCACGGCGCTGCGGCCCACCTTCATCATCACCACCGGCTTGCGGTTGCGCCGCGCCAGCTCCAGCGCGGCGAGGAAGCTCTCCGCGTCGCGGATGCCCTCGGCATAGGCGGCGATCACCTCGGTGCCGGGGTCCTGCGCCATCCAGCCGATCATGTGGCCGATGTTGAGGTCCGCCTCATTGCCGGTGGTCACCACGCAGGAAAGGCCGAGCCGGTGGTCGCGCGCCAGGCCGAACAGGTGCATGCCATAGGCGCCGGACTGGCTGGCGATGCCGATGGGGCCCGGCACCGGCGGGCCGCGCTCCAGGCTGGTGGTGAAGGTGCCGAAGAAGCCGCTGCGGACGTTGAACAGGCCCAGGCAGTTAGGGCCGAGCAGGCGCATGCCGTGGCGGCGGGCGCTGGCCAGCATGGCCTCCTGCGCCGCCACCCCCTCCCCGCCCATCTCGGCGAAGCCGGCGCTGAACATGATGGCGGCCTTGGTGCCGCGCTCCGCCAGCTGCGCCACCGCCTGCGCCGCCGCGCTGGCCGGCACGGCGATGATGGCGACATCCGGCGTCTCCGGCAGGGCGGCGACGCTCTCATAGGCCGTCAGCCCCTGCACCACCTTGCGCTTCGGGTTCACCGGCAGGATGCGCCCCTGGAAGCCCAGCCGCGTCATGTAGTCGATCGGCCGGCCGCCGATGCGCGCCGCCTCGTCGGAGGCGCCGATGACCGCCACCGTGCGCGGGTCCAGCAGCGCCGAGAGCGTCTCCATGGGCAGAACCTGGCCCGGTGGCGTGGCGGTGGTGTCCGGCAATGGCGTCGTTCCCTTCTGACGGAGGCTTTTCCCACGGGAGCCGGAGGGCGCTCCGCCCGGCTGCCGGCGGCCCTGCTGGCCGCGGCGGCGCGGGGCATTCCGCCACCTTCGCCCGTTTCCTTCCCCGTTCTTTCCATGGCCTTTCCGGCCTGCGCGGGAGGCTAGACCCCTCCGCCGATGCATTCAATATGGAGAATGGTATTCCGCGCCCGGAAAAGAGGTGCCCCTCTCGACGCCCGTGCCGCCCCGCCGCAGGATCGGCACCCGAGGCAATGCGGAGGCGGCGGCATGATCGTGGAGAATCCGAGGGCGGTGGGGCTCTGCCCGGAACGGCTGGGCCGGGTCGGGCACTGGGCGGAGGCGCTGGTGGCGTCGGGCCGGCTGGCGGGGGTGACGACGCTGGTGGCGCGGCGCGGCCAGGTGGCCTGGCTGCACAGCACCGGCATGGCCGACCGCGAGCGGGCCGTGCCGATGACGCCCGAGACCATCGTCCGCATCTATTCGATGACCAAGCCGCTCACCAGCCTGGCCATCCTGATGCTCTACGAGGAGGGCCGCTTCCAGCTCGACGACCCGATC
This sequence comes from Teichococcus aestuarii, assembly GCF_042651065.1. Taxonomy (NCBI): domain Bacteria; kingdom Pseudomonadati; phylum Pseudomonadota; class Alphaproteobacteria; order Acetobacterales; family Roseomonadaceae; genus Roseomonas; species Teichococcus aestuarii. The sequence goes on along the minus strand of NZ_JBHSCH010000023.1, from coordinate 13,010 downwards.
ACCCGCTTCCTGCCCGGCTTCGCCAACATGCGCGTGGCGGTGGGCGGCGGGCGCGGCAAGATCGACACCGTGCCGGCGGAGCGGGACATCACCTTCCGCGACCTGCTGACCCACACCTCGGGCCTGACCTACGGCTTCATGCAGGCCACGCTGGTCGATGCGCTCTACCGCGAGCAGGGCGTGGACTTCCAGACCGCCGAAACCAGCCTGGAGGATGTGGTGGCCCGCGCCGCCGCCCTGCCGCTGATCGCCCAGCCAGGGCGGGAATGGAACTACAGCATCGCCACCGACGTGCTGGGGCACCTGGTCGCCGTCATCTCCGGCCAGCCCTTCGAGGATTTCCTGCGGTCGCGCGTGCTTCAGCCGCTGAAGCTGGTGGACACCGACTTCCACGTGCCGGAAGCCAAGCACCCCCGCCTCGCCGCCAACTACGCGCGCGGCGCGGGCGACAGCCTCGCCCTGATCGACGACTCCGCCACCAGCCGCTACCTGCGGCCGCGCACCGTCTGCTCCGGCGGCGGCGGGCTGGTCTCCACGGCGGCGGATTACTGGCGCTTCTGCCGCTTCATGCTGAACAAGGGGGAGCTGGAGGGGGTGCGCCTGCTCGGCCGCAAGACGGTGGAACTGATGACCGCCAACCACCTGCGCGGCGACATGGCGGCGATGGGCCAGCCGCGCTGGTCGGAGAGCACCGCCGAAGGCATCGGCTTCGGCCTCGGCTTCTCCGTCACGCTGGACCCGGCGCGGGCGCAGATCCTCGGCACGCCGGGGGAATATGCCTGGGGCGGCGCCGCCTCCACCGCCTTCTGGATCGACCCGGCCGAGGAGATGGCGGTGATCCTGCTCACCCAGCTCATGCCGTCCTCGGCCTATCCCATCCGGCGGGAGCTGCGGGTGCTGACCTACCAGGCCATCATCGACTGAGCGGGAGAAGGCCGGGGGAAGAAATTCCCCCGGACCCCCATCTTCTTTCTGTCAGCCGGGGGTGCGCGGGCGGCCGAGGAAGCGCTCGAAGGCCGCCAGCGTCGCCTCGCTGACATGGTGCTCGATGCCCTCGGCATCCATCTCCGCCACCTCCGCCGGCACGCCGAGCGCCAGCAGCACATCCACCACCACGCGGTGCCGGGCCTTCACCTCAGCGGCCAGCGCCTGCCCCTCGGCGGTGAGGAACACGCCGCGATAGGGCTTGGAATGCGCCAGCCCCTCCCGCTTCAGCCGGGCGATGGCCTTGATGGCGGTGGCATGGGAGACGCCGAGGCGCCGGGCGATGTCGGTCGGGCGGGCCTCGCCCGTGCCCTCCAGCAGGTCGGCGATCAGCTCCACATAGTCGTGCAGCAGGGCGCTGGCGCGGGCCGAGCGAGCCGAGGCGTGGCGCGCCGCCTCCCGCATCGCGTCGCCGGCCGGGGGGGCCGCCTTGTCATCCTCCATCGCCACCCTGCGCCATGCCCGTGAAGTTGCCGTGATGGGGGGCCTCTAGCAGCCAGGGAAGCCCTTGCGCAAAATGTAGCCTTGGCTTCAACATGGCGCCATCGCTTGAAGATGGCGCCGCTGGTTCCAGATGAAGACACTGTCACGAGAAGCCGGGAGACCGTCAGAATGACCGAGGCCCGCATGCCGCCTTCCCCTCCCCTCCTCCCCCCGCGCCCCGCCCGGCCGGGGCGGCGCGCCCTGCTGGCCGCCCTGGCCGGGCTGGCGGCGGCGCGGGCCCTGCCCGGCGCGGCGCTCGCCCAGCTGGCGGCGCCCCCGGTGCTCGCCACCACCGCCATGATCGGCGACCTGGCGCGCCGCATCGGCGGCGGACGAATCGCGCTCGACGTGCTGATGGGCGAGGGGGTGGACCCGCATCTCTACAAGCCGACGCGCGGCGACATCGCCCGGCTGCTGAAGGCCGAGCTGGTGCTCACCAACGGGCTGCTGCTGGAAGGGCAGATGACCGGCGCCTTCGAGCGCGTGGCGCGCGCCGGCAAGCCGGTGGTGGCGGTGGCCGAGTCGCTGCCGCCGGAGTTCCTGCTCTCCCCCGAGGGCGCGGCCGGGCACCACGACCCGCATGTGTGGATGGACCCGCAGGCTTGGTCGCGCGCGGCGGCGCTCATCGCGCAGCACCTCACCACGCTGGAGCCGGCGGGCGCGGCGGCGTTCGCGCGCAACCTCGCCGACCTCCAGGCCGAGCTGGCGGCACTCGATGCCTGGGCGGAGCAGGCCATCGCCTCCATCCCGGCGCGGCAGCGGGTGCTGGTCACGGCGCATGACGCCTTCAACTACTTCTCGCGCCGCTACGGGCTGGAGGTGATGGGCATCCAGGGCCTCTCCACCGAATCCGAGGCCGGTCTGCGCCGCATGGAGGAGCTGGTGGCGCTGCTGGTGGAGCGCGGCATCCCCGCCGTCTTCGTCGAGAGCTCCGTCTCGGACCGCAACGTGCGGGCGCTGGTGGAGGGGGCGGCGGCGCGCGGCCACCGCGTCGTCATCGGCGGCTCGCTGTTCTCGGACGCGATGGGCGCGCCCGGCACCTATGAAGGCACCTATCCCGGCATGATCGACCACAACGTGACGACCATGGTGCGGGCGCTGGGCGGCGAGGCGCCGCCGCGCGGCTTCGCCGGCCGGCTGGCGGAGGCCCGGTGAGCATCGCCCCGCCCGCCCTCGAGGTGCGCAACCTCTCCGTGGCCTACCGGGAGGCGCCGGTGCTGCGCGGCGTCAACTGGCGCGCGCCTGCCAGCGGCCTCACCGCCATCGTCGGGCCGAACGGCGCCGGCAAGTCCACGCTGCTGAAGGCGGCGCTGGGGCTGGTGCCGCGCCTCGCCGGCGAGGTGCGCTTCTTCGGCCAGGAGCTGCGGCAGGCGCGCCGGCGCATCGGCTACCTGCCGCAGCGCGCCAGCGTGGACTGGGACTTCCCCGCCACCGCCCTGCAGGTGGCGGCCATGGGCCGCTACCCGCGCGTCGGCTGGTTCCTGCCGCTGCCGCGCGCCGAGCGGGAGCGCGCCCGCGCCGCCCTGGCCGAGGTGGGCATGGCCGATTTCGCCGGGCGGCAGATCGGCCAGCTCTCGGGCGGGCAGCAGCAGCGCGTCTTCCTCGCCCGCGCCCTGGCGCTGGAGGCCGATCTCTACCTGATGGACGAGCCCTTCGCCGGGGTGGACGCCGCCACCGAGCGGGCCATCATCGACGTGCTGCACCGGCTGGGGCGGGAGGGGCGTGCGGTGATCGCGGTGCATCACGACCTCGCCACGGCGCCGCAATACTTCCAGCATGTCTGCCTGCTGAATGGCGGGGTGGTCGCCGCCGGGCCGATGGAGACGACCTTCACGGCCGAGAACCTCTCGCGCACCTATGGCGGGCGGCTCAGCCTGCTGGACGAGGCGGCGCTGCGCCCGGCCGCCGCCCCGCCGGCCGGCCGGCCGCTGCGGGCCGTGCCATGATGGAGGCGCTGTTCCAGGCGCTGACGCTCAGCGGCGGCTACAATGCGCGGGTAGTGGCGCTGGGCTGCGCCGCCTTCGGGCTGGCGGCCGGGGCGCTGGGCTGCTTCGTGCTGCTGCGCGGCCGCGCGCTGATCGCCGACGCCGCCGCGCACGCCACCCTGCCGGGCCTCTGCCTCGCCTTCATCCTGGCCGCCGGCATGGGCTGGAACCCGCGCAGCCTGCCGCTGCTGATGGGCGGCGCGGCGCCCACCGCGGCGCCGGGCGTGCTGGCGGCCGCGGCGCTGCCCCGCGGCGGCCGCCTGCGGGACGACGCGGCGATGGCGCTGGTCATCTCCATCGGCTTCGGCATCGGCGTGGCGCTGCTCTCGGTGGTGCAGTCGCTGCCGGTGGGCGGGCAGGCGGGGCTGTCCAGCTTCATCCTCGGCCAGGCGGCGGGGATGAGCGCGGCCGATGCCTGGCTGATCTTCTGGTTGGCCCTGGCGGCGCTGGCGGCGGTGGCGGTGCTGTTCCGCCCCCTCGCCGTGCTCTGCTTCGACGCCGATTTCGCCGCCGCGGCCGGGCTGCCGGTGCGCTGGCTCGACCTCGCCCTGCTGGGGCTGATGCTGGCCGTCACCGTGGCGGGGCTGCGCGCGGTGGGGCTGATCCTGGTGGTGGCGCTGATGGTGGTGCCCGCCGCCACCGCCCGGCTGAGCACCGAGCGCCTCTCGGTGATGGTGCCGCTGGCCGGGCTGCTCGGCGCCTTCGCGGCCTGGATGGGGGCGGGGCTTTCCGCCGCCGCGCCATCGCTGCCCACGGGCGCCACCATCGCCCTGGTGGCCTGCGCGCTGTTCCTGCTGGCGCTGCTCTTCGCGCCGGCGCGCGGGGTGGTGGCCTTCGCGCTGCGCCAGCGCCGGCTGCGCCAGGAAGCGGCGATGGAGGCACGATCGGCATGACGCTGTTCCTGCAACTCGATTTCGCGGCGCTCTCGGCGGCGGTGCTGGCCTGCCTGGCCTGTGGCCTGCTCGGCAACCTGCTGCTGCTGACGCGACAGAGCCTGCTGGGGGATGCCATCAGCCATTCCGTGCTGCCGGGGCTGGTGATGGGCTTCATTGTCACCGGCACGCGCGCCACCCTGCCGATGGTGCTGGGCGCCATGGCCGCCGCCGTGCTGGCCGCGCTGCTGATCTCCCTGATCCGCCGTCTGGCGCGGCTGGAGGCGGGGGCCGCCATGGGCGTGGTGTTCTCCGGCATGTTCGCGCTGGGGCTGGTGCTGATCGAGGTGAGCGGCGCCCGCTCCGTCGATCTCGACGTGGACTGCGTGCTCTACGGCCAGCTGGAGGCGCTGATCTGGCCCGCCGCCACCGGCCTTTCCTCGCTGTGGGACCCGGTGGCGCTGGCCGACATGCCGCAGGAGACGCGCACCCTGGCCGGCGTGCTGGCGCTGACGCTGGCCGGCCTCGCCCTGCTGTGGAAGGAGCTGCGGCTGGCGGCCTTCGACCCGGACTTCGCCGCCAGCATCGGTTTCGCGCCGCGCGGCCTGTCGCTGGTGGTGCTGGTGCTGGTCTCGGTGGCCTGCGTGGCGGCCTTCTGGGCGGTGGGGTCGATCCTGGTGATCGCCGCCCTGGTGGCGCCCGCCGCCATCGCCCGCCTGCTGACCGACGACTACCGCCGCCAGTTCCTGCTCTCGGCCGCGGCGGCGGTGCTGATGGGGGCGGGTGGCTATGGCGCCGCCATCCTGGTGCCCTGGCTGCTGGGCCTGGGCCATGGCCTGAACGCCGCCGGCATGATGGCCGTGGTGGCCGGCCTGCTGCTCGCGCTGGCCTGGGCCTTCGGGCCGTATGGGCGGGTGCGGCGCGTCAGTGTGGCTTGAGGAAGAACCTTCTTTTTCTGAAGAAAAAGAAGCAAAAAGACTTTGTCAGTTTGGCGCCGCGCCCAACGTCAGCGCGGCGCCAACTGGTAGAAGTTTTTTGGTCCTTTTTTCCAAAAAAGGACGTCTTCCTTACGCTGCCTTCCTCCGGCTGCTGACGCGCGCCTTCTCCGGCGCGTTCTCCACGCGCCCGCGCCGCTGCTGCTTCAGCACGTCCTCGATCCAGGCATCCAGCCGCGCCGTCTCGGCCTCGGCCTCGGCGCGGTCGGGGTAGGCGCCCTCGAAGCGCAGCGAGAGCCAGCGCCAGGCGACGAGGCGCTTGTGCACCTTCTCCGCCCGCTGGAGTTCCTCGCCCGAGGCGCGCTCAGGCGCCGGCAGCCGGCCGGCGAGCGGCGGCATCACCGGCCGCCCCGCGCCGTGGTCCACCGCCCAGCGCGCGAGGCGGGTGATGCCGTTGTCCCGCTCGTCCACCGGGCACATGGCGTAGGTCCAGCGGTCCAGCAGCGAGAGGTTCGCCACGCCGTCGATGGCCGAGGCGATGGCCATCTGCTGGGTCAGCTCGGCCAGGCGGTAGTTCGGGTCGTCCTTGCGCAGCACGGCGCGCTGGATGCGGGCGAGCACGCCGAACAGGCTGTCCGTGCCGATCTCCTTGGCCACGGCGGCGATGATGTCGGCATCCGGCTGCACCTGCGGGCGCAGCTCGGCGGGCGGCGCGTGCGGCGCATCCAGCAGGGCGCGCATCGCCTCCGGGTTGCCGGCGCCGGCCAGCACGGCGACGACGCCGCCCTCATGGTGGCCGTAGCGCCCGGCGCGCCCGCCGATCTGCTTGATCTCCTGGCTGTTCAGGTCGCGGCGCTCCTCGCCGTCGAACTTCTTCAGCGTGGAGAAGATGACGCGGCGGATCGGCAGGTTCAGCCCCATGCCGATGGCGTCGGTCGCCACCAGGATATCGGCCTCGCCGGAGCGGAAGCGGGCGGCCTCGGCGCGGCGCACCTCGGGGGAGAGCGCGCCATAGACCACCGCCACCTTGCGGCCGCGCTTCACCAGCTCCTCGCGCAGCCCCATCACGTCGCGGCGGGAGAAGGCCACCAGCGCGTCGCCCTCCTTCAGCCCGCCGAGCGGCACGGGGGTGGTGGAGGCGTGCAGCGGGCCCTTGCGCTGCAGCGAGATCTCCTCGACCTCGTCGCCGCACAGCTCGGCGATGCGCTTGACCATCGGCACGCATTCCGGCGCGCCGAGCACGAAGACCTCGCGCGCCGGCACGCCCATCAGCGCCGCCGTCCAGGCCGCGCCGCGGTCGCGGTCGTGCAGCAGCTGCGCCTCGTCGATGATGGCGACATCCACCGGCGTGTGGAACGGGCACATCTCCACCGTGGCGGCCAGATGCTTGCTGCCGGGGGCCAGGATGCGCTCCTCGCCGGTGGAGAGCGCCGCCTCGACGCCGCGCGCCGCCAGCGCCTCGCGGAACTCGTGCGCCAGCAGGCGCAGCGGCGCCAGGGCCAGCCCGCTCTCGGCCCGGGCCAGGCGGTCGAGCGCCGTGTGGCTCTTGCCGCTGTTGGTCGGGCCGGTGACGATGACGATGCGGCGGATCATCGCCCGCGCCGTGGCGAAGTGGGCGGCGTAGCGGTCGAGCGCCGCGGCGCGGGCCACGGCGGCGTTGGCCACCTTGCCGCCGCGCCCGGCCAGGGCCGCGGCACGCGCCAGCCCCTGCTCGGTGCCGCCGCGCTGCGGCGCGCGGCCGGAGCGGTCGCCCTGGCGGCTGTCATTCTGGGCGCGCTCGGCCTCGCGCCAGCCGGCCACCTCGGCGCGCAGCGGCTTCAGCTCGGCGGGGTCGAACTCCCAGCGCTCGCGGCCGCCGGATTTCGGCAGGCGCAGCTTGCGCGCCACCGGCAGCAGCCCGGCGGCCACCCAGCGCAGCGCCTCGCGCTCCGTGCAGCCGAGCAGGCCGGGCAGCGCCTCGATGCCGACGAGGCTGCGCTCCCACTCGCGCAGGCGCTTCACCTCCTCGCGGCGCTTCTCGCGCGCATTGGCCTCGGCGGCGCGCAGCTCCTGGCGGCGGCGCTCCTCGACATGCGCGGCGGCGCGGGAGAAGCGGGCGCTCTCGCTCTCGTCCAGCCCGTGTGCCTCGGCCACGGCGCGGGCCAGGGCGGCGTGCCGCTCGGGCGAGAGGGCGGTGCCGGTGACATCCACCAGCTCGGCCTCCACCGCCTCCAGCGCGGCGCCGGGGCGCGGCGCGGCGTTGCGCAGCCGGGTGCGGATGGCCGCGTCCAGCGCCGCGCGCAGCCGATCCTCGGAGGGCTCCGGCTCGTCGATCGTGGCGGCGGCGGCCTCGGCCTCGGCGCGGCGGGCCCAGACCTCGCCGGCGCGGTTGGCCATGGCCACCATCGCCGAGGCCCAGCCCTTGCGGCGCACCTGGCACAGCGCCTCGCGCACCGCTTCGGCATCGGCCGGCAGGCGGCGGGCGACAAGGCGGATGAGCTGCGGCATCTCGCGCTGCTCCACCCTCAGGCCCGCCGCCAGGATGGCCGCTTCCGCCGGGTTGGCGGGGGGCAGGGTGTCGTCATGCATGCGCGGTGAAATCCTCTCGAAGCGGCCCCGAACAGGGCAAGGTGCCTGACATATCGGAAACGGAACCCTCAATGCCAATGCCTGTCCTGCGTGCAAGCTCCTGGCCAGGGGCATGGCACATATCAGGCCAGGGCGGGGCAGGTTACGAATTTTCAACAGCAATTCCGCGTGCAAGGGCCGCGCAACCCTGCCGGGCAGGGGGTGTTCACCGCTTCGGGACCGGCAGAAAGGGGCGAGGACGGTGTGGAACGCGATTCCCTATTGCGGCGCGGGGCCTGTGCCGGACGCGCTGTGGAGCCGCTGGAACCTTGACCCTTACCTGCTGAGCGCCCTGGCGCTGCTGCTGGGCTGGGCCGTGCTGCGCCCGCCGGGGCGGCCTCGGCACGCGGCGTTGGCGGGCTGGGCGGTGCTGGTGCTGGCCTTCGTCTCGCCGCTCTGCGCGCTCAGTTCGGCGCTGTTCTCGGCGCGGGTGGTGCACCACGTGCTGCTGGTGACCGTGGCGGCGCCGCTGCTGGCCCTGGCCCTGCCTTCTCCGCGCCGCAACCTCTCCCTCGGCCTGGCGGTGCCGGCGCACATCCTGGCGCTGTGGCTGTGGCACGCGCCGCCGCTCTACGCCGCCGCCCTCTCCTCGCACGCGCTCTACTGGGCCATGCAGGCCAGCCTGCTCGGCACCGGGCTGTGGTTCTGGGCCGCCGCCCTGGCGCGGCGCGAGACACCCCTGCCCTACCTGGCCGCGCTGCTGACGATGATGGCACAGATGGGCCTGCTCGGCGCGCTCATCACCTTCGCTCCCGGCGCGCTCTACCTGCCCCACCTGGAGACGACGCAGCCCTGGGGGTTCTCGCCGTTGCAGGACCAGCAGCTTGGTGGCCTGATCATGTGGGTGCCGGCCAGCCTGGCCTATCTCGGCGCCGCCCTGCTGCGCGCGGCGGAAGGGCTGCGCGAGCCGCGCCGGGGCGCAGCCTGATGCCGGCGCCCGAGGCCGCCTGGCTGAAGGCCGCCCATATCGCCTTCCTCTGCGTCTGGTGTGCCGGGCTGGTCTTTCTGCCCGGCCTCTTCGCCGGGCGCGCCCGCCAGCCCGACCAGCCGACGCTGATGCTGCTGTGGCGCTTCACCTGGGTGGGCTACCGCGTGGTGCTCTCGCCAGCCGCCGTGCTGGCCATCGCCACCGGCACCGGGCTGATCTTCGCCTACCAGGTCTTCGTGCCGTGGCTGTTCCTGAAGCTCCTCGTCGTCGGCGCCATGGTGGCGCTGCACATGTACTACGGCCTGGTGCTGGCGGAGCTGGCCGAGCCGGAGCATTGCTATCCGCGCTGGCGCTCGGCGGCGCTGGCCGTCGCCGCCAACCTCCTCATCCTCGGCGTGCTGCTGCTGGTGCTGGGCAAGCCCGAGATCGGCCCCGATGTCTTCCCGGACTGGCTGCTGCAGCCCGGGAAGGGACAGGAGCTGTTTCAGTCGTCGCTCGAGAGCATGAGGCCGATCTGATGCTCGAACACCAGCTTGCCGCCATGCCAGCCCGCCAGCCCGACGAAGAAGGCCGCCAGCAGCGAGAGGAACAGCCCCCAGGGCAGCGGCGTGATGTCGGCCCCCGCCAGGCGCAGGCCCCAATTGGCGCCGGCGATGGAGAGCAGCATCACGGCGGCGACGAAATGCGTCCAGCCCGCGCTGTGGCGGCGGATGCCGCGCACCAGCAGCAGCTCCGCCGTGCCGGAGAGCCCGGCCAGCAGGCCGAGCCAGAAGGCGAAGCCGCTGGCCCACAGCCCGGCCCGCACCCAGAAGGGGTCGGCGGTCCACCAGTAGAACACGTCGCAACCGAGGGTGGCCATGATCAGCGCGATGGGGAAGGCCACCAGCATGGCATGGATCGGGTGGCCGGCGACGGCCACCTTCGAGCTGACGCCCTCGCTGGTGAGTTCGGGGATCGGGTCGGCCATGCGGTGCGCGCTCCTCTGGCGGGGTATGGCGTGAGCCGTGGTCGGGTCGCTGCTGTAAGCGATGGCGGGCGGCGGGAGTTCCAGCGCGCAGCGCCGGAATGGTTTCGTCGGGCGGCGCCCTCTCTGCTTGGGCGCGCCGCGCCGGCTCTCTCTCGGCGCGCCGCGCCGGGTGCGGCCCTCCTCCTGGCCGGCTGCTCCGGCCCGCTCTCCACGCTGGACCCGGCGGGGCCGGGAGCGGCCTCGGTGGCGACGCTGTGGTGGGTGATGTTCTTCGTGGCCACCGCCATCCTGCTCGGCGTCTGCGCCGTGGCGCTCTACACGCTGCGGCGGGAGCGGCGGGGGCGCGGGCTGCATGTCGGCCGCTTCGTCGCCGGCTGGGGCGTGGCCTTCCCGGTCACGGCGCTGGCGGTGCTGCTGGTCATAGCGCTGCGCACCGGCGAGGGCATGCTGCCGAAGCCGGGGCCGGAGGGCGCGCTGCGCGTCGCGGCGCGCGGCCAGCAATGGTGGTGGTCCTTCACCCAGTGGGACGCGGCGGGCAACCCGGTGCACAGCGCGGGCGAGCTGCACATCCCGGCCGGGCGCGCGGTGGATGTGCACATCACGGCGGCCGACGTCATCCACAGCTTCTGGGTGCCGCGCCTGACCGGCAAGCTGGACGCCATCCCCGGCCATGAGAACGTGCTGCGCCTGCGCGCCGACGCGCCCGGAATCTACGAGGGGCAATGCGCCGAGTTCTGCGGATTGCAGCATGCCCAGATGGATTTCCGCGTCATCGCCCACCCCCCCGAGGCCTACGCGGCCGCGCTGGCGGCGCTGGCCACGGCGCGGCCGGACCCGGCGCATCCCGGCGCCGCCGACTTCGCCGCCAACTGCGCCAGCTGCCACGGCACCGACGCCCGGGCGGAGAGCGCCGCGCCCAACCTCGCCGGCCTCGCGCAACGCGGGCGCATCGGCGGCGGCACGCTGCGGAACGAGGGCCAGGAGAGCGTGCTGCTCTGGCTGCGCCGGCACGAGACGCTGAAGCCCGGCAGCCGGGAGCCCTCCCACGCCGCGCTCGACGACGCGACGCTTGCCCGCATCGCCGGCTACCTGGAGACCGCCCGATGAGCATGACGCCGCCGACGCCGATCCGCCGGCACCGCCTGCTGGAGGCGATCTGGGGCACGCAGCCCGGCCTCGGGCGGCTGGCGGCGGTGAACCACAGCATCGTCGGCAAGCGGTTCATGATGACCGCCTTCGTCTTCTTCGCCATCGGCGGCATCCTGGCGATGCTGATCCGCGCGCAGCTGGCGCGGCCGGGGCATGTCTTCATGCCGCCCGAGCAGTACAACCAGGTCTTCACCATGCATGGCACGGTGATGATGTTCCTCTTCGCCATCCCGATGTTCGAGGGGCTGGCGCTCTACCTGCTGCCGAAGATGCTGGGCGCGCGCGACCTGGCTTTCCCGCGCCTCTCCGCCTTCGGCTATTGGTGCTACCTGCTGGGCGGCGGCTTCATCATCGGCGCCATGCTGGCGGGCGTCGCGCCGGATGGCGGCTGGTTCATGTACACGCCGCTCTCCTCCGCCACCTATTCGCCGGGCATCAACGCCGATGTCTGGCTGCTCGGCATCACCTTCGTCGAGATCTCGGCGATCAGCGCGGCGGTGGAGTTCACCACCACCATCCTGAAGATGCGCGCCGCCGGCATGGCGCTGCGGCGGATGCCGATCATCGCCTGGTACTTCCTCGTCACCGCCGTGATGATGCTGGTGGGCTTCCCGCCGCTCATCCTGGGCAGCATCCTGCTCGAGATCGAGCGCGCCTTCGGCCTGCCCTTCTTCGACCCAGCGCGCGGCGGCGACCCGCTGCTGTGGCAGCACCTGTTCTGGCTGTTCGGCCACCCGGAGGTCTACATCATCTTCCTGCCGGCGGCGGGGGTCATCTCCACCGTGCTGCCCGTGTTCGCGCGGCACCGGCTGGTGGGCTACAACGCCATCGTGCTGGCGCTCATCGCCATGGGCTTCCTCAGCTTCGGGCTGTGGGTGCACCACATGTTCGCCGTGGGCATCCCGCACATGGCGGTGGGCTTCTTCTCGGCCGCCAGCATGGCGGTGGCGATCCCGACGGCGGTGCAGATCTTCGCCTGGCTCGCCACGCTGCTGAAGGGCCGGCCACGCCTTGACCTGCCGATGCTCTATCTGCTCGGCTTCTTCTTCATCTTCGTCAATGGCGGCCTCACCGGCGTCATGGTGGCCGTGGTGCCGTTCGACTGGCAGGTGCATGACAGCTACTTCGTCGTGGCGCACCTGCACTACGTGCTGGTGGGTGGCTTCGTCTTCCCGCTGATGGCCGGCGCCTACTACTGGATGCCGCTGGTGACGGGGCGGATGCCGATCTACCACCTCGGCCGCGCCGCCTTCTGGCTGATCTTCGTGGGCTTCAACCTCACCTTCCTGCTGATGCACCTGACCGGCCTGCTCGGCATGCCGCGCCGCGTCTATACCTACCCCGCCGGCATCGGCTGGGACTGGCTGAACCTGCTCTCCTCGGTGGGCGGCTTCCTGACGGCGATCGGCTTCGCGCTGTTCGCGGTGGACATGCTGATGCAGCGCCGCTTCGGCCAGCACGCGCCGCGCAATCCCTGGGGGGCGGAGAGCCTGGAATGGTCCCTCCCCCTGCCGCCGCCGAGCTACAACGCCGCCAGCCTCGGCCCCGTGGAGAGCCGCGACCCGCTGGCGGACCGCCCCGATCTGGGCCGCGAGCAGGCCGCCGGGCAGCACTACCTCGCCACGCCGCGGCATGGCTGGATGGAGACGCTGGGCGTCGAGGCCGTCAGCGGCCGCCCGGACCAGCTCATCCTGCTGCCGCAGCCCAGCCTCGTGCCGCTCTGGACCAGCCTCGCCACCGCGCTGTGCTTCCTCGCCGTGCTGCTGAAGCAGTACTGGCTGGTGGGGGTGGGCGTGCCGCTGTTGCTGGGCTGCGCCCTGGCCTGGCTGTGGTCGATGGGCCTGCGCGAGGACCCGGCGCCGGTGCCGATCGGCCATGGCGAGAGCGCCCTGCCGCATCCCGGCGTGGCCTCGCAGCCCGGCTGGTGGGGCATGGCGCTGCTGCTGCTGGCCGATGCGGCGCTCTACGCCTCGCTGCTGTTCGGCGCGCTGTTCCTGTGGGTGGTGGCGCCGGGCTGGCCGCCGCCGGCGCTGCTCGGCTTCTCGCCCTCGCTGATCCTGCTGGCGCTGGCGGGGCTGCTGGGGGCGCCGCTGGCGGGCG
>NZ_JBHSCH010000022.1:0-56644 GCF_042651065.1 Teichococcus aestuarii | reverse complement strand
GCGCTGCAACCCTTCGTAAAGCGAGGCGGGTGGCGGCGCGCGGCTTGGCGTGGCATTCCCTGCCGCATGGTGCGCTTCACCGCGGTCGGCCTGCGTTACCCCTCCCCCGACGGGCAGGAGGGGCCGGAAGCCCTGGCCGACCTGACCTTCACGCTGCCCGAGGGCAGCTTCACCTGGCTGCTGGGGGCCTCCGGCGCCGGCAAATCCTCGCTGCTGCGGCTGATGCACCTCGCATTGCTGCCGACGCGGGGGGAGCTGGAGGTGCTGGGCGTGCGCGTGAACGCGGCGCGGCGCAGCGCGCTGCCCAGCCTGCGCCGGCGCATCGGCGTGGTGTTCCAGGATTTCCGGCTGCTGCCCTACCTCTCCGCCTTCGACAACGTGGCGCTGCCGCTGCGCCTCGCCGGCCGCTCCGAGGCCAGCCTGCGGCCGGACGTGACGGAGATGCTGCGCTGGGTGGGGCTGCAGGGGAAGGAGCTGTCCCTGCCGCAGCAGCTCTCGGGCGGCGAGCAGCAGCGCGTTGCCATCGCCCGCGCGGTGGTGACGCGCCCCGCCCTGCTGGTGGCCGACGAGCCGACCGGCAACCTCGACTCGCACCAGGCGCGCCGCCTGCTGGCGCTGCTGACGCAGATGAACCGGCTGGGCACCACCGTGGTGGTGGCCACCCACAGTGAGGACCTGGTGGCGCAATTCCCCGCCCAGGCCCTGCTGCTGGAGGATGGGAAGGTCATCCATCATGGCTGATGCCCGCAACCGGAGTGGCATGACCGAGCGCCGCACCCGCTACGCGCGCGACCCGCTGGGGCTGAAGCGGGCGCTGTCCGACCGGCTGCTGCCCGGCCTCGTCGCCGCCATGGCGCTGCTGGCGGCGCTGGCGCTGGCCGGCAGCCGCGGCGCCGCGGCGCTGAAGGAGCGCTGGCAGCAGGGCGCCGCCGCCGCCGTGACGGTGCAGCTGCCGCCCGAGCAGGCCGGCCGGATGGACGACGCCCTGGCCCTGCTGCGCGCCATGCCCGGCGTGGCCAGCGCCGAGGCGGTCGATTCGGCCCGGATGCGGGAACTGCTGCGCCCCTGGCTGGGCGAGGTGCCGGCCCTGCCGCTGCCCTCCGTGCTGGAGCTGCGGCTGGAGAACCTCAACATCGACCCGGCGCCGATCGGCCGCCAGCTGGCCGAGGCGGTGCCGGGGGCGGAGCTGGAGGCGCATGGCATCTGGGTGGCGCGGCTCGCCGCGCTGGCGCGCAGCGTGCAGGGCGTGGCGCTGGCGGTGCTGGCGCTGGTGGTGGGCGTCGCGGTGGCGGTGGTGGCGGTGGCCACCCGCGCCGGCCTCGCCTCGCGCCGGCAGGCCATCGAGATCCTGCACGACCTCGGCGCCACGCAGGGGGATATCGCCGGCCGCTTCGCCCGCCGCATCGGGCTGCTGGCGGCCGGCGCAGGGCTGGCCTGCGCGGCGCTGGCGGTGCCGACGCTGGGCGCCATGGCCAGCCTGGCGGCGCCCCTCTCGGGCGGCGTGGTGCAGCCCTGGTCGGCGCTGCCCTGGCTGGACCTGCTGATGCTGCCGCCCGTGGCGGGCGCGATCGGCTGGGCCACGGCGCAGTTCAGCGTCCGCCGCTGGCTGAAGCGCCTGCCGTGACACCCCTGCCCGATGGCAGCCGGCGGCGGCACGGCCCCAGCCGGCTCTGGCTGCTGCCGACCCTGCCGGCGCTGCTGCTGCTGGGCGGGCTGGCGCTGTTCGCCGGGCAGAGCCGCGCCCGGCCGGAGGCACCGCTCGCCACCACGGACGGCATCGCCGTGCTCACCGGCGGGCCGCAGCGCGTCGATGCCGGGCTGCACCTGCTGGCCGAGGGGCGTGCGCGCTGGCTGATCATCTCCGGCGCGGGGCGGGACGCCACGCTGGAGGAGCTGGCGCAGCGCGCCGGGCTGGATCCCACGCCGCTCGCCGGCCGCGTGACGATGGGCCGCGCCGCCACCAGCACGCGCGGCAACGGGCTGGAGGTTGCGGAATGGGCGCGGGCACGGCAGATCGGCTCGCTGCGCGTCGTCACCGCCGCCTTCCATATGCCCCGCGCCCTGCTGGAGCTGCGCCGCACCCTGCCCGAGGTCACGCTGGTGGCCCACCCGGTGCAGGCCGCCGGCCCCCGGCCCGGGCTGCTGCTGCGGGAATACGGCAAGCTGATCGGGGCGATGCTCGGCCTGTCCGTCCTGAAACCGGAGAAACCGCCCTCGTGACCGCCCTGCGCTCGGCCCTGTTCAACGCGCTGTTCTTCAGCGTCACCGCCATGACATGCGTGTTGGGGCTGGCCCTGGTGCCCTTCCCGCGCCGCTATGTGCGCCGCTACGTGCAGGGCTGGGCGCGGCTGATCCTGTGGCTGCTGCGCGTGGTCTGCGGCATCGGGCTGCGGGTGACGGGCTGGGAGCACATGCCCAAGGGGCCGGTGGTGGTGGCGGCCAAGCACCAGTCCGCCTACGACACGGTCGTCTGGCTCGCCCTGCTGCCGGACCCGGTCTATGTGCTGAAGCAGGAGCTGCTGCGCATCCCGGCCTGGGGCCGGCTGGCGCGGCACTACGGGGCGGTGGCGGTGGACCGCAAGGGCGGCGCCACGGCGCTGAAGCGCATGGTGCGCGAGGCCGGCGCGGTGCTGGCCGAGGGGCACCAGATCGTCATCTTCCCCGAGGGCACGCGCACCATGCCGGGGCAGCGCATCCCCTACCAGCCGGGGGTGGTGGCGCTGGCCGCCGCCAGCGGCGCGCCCGTGGTGCCGGTGGCCACCGACAGCGGGCTGCGCTGGGGGCGCGGCGCGCTCTCCCGCAAGCTGCCGGGGCCGATCACCGTGGCCATCATGCCGGCGCTGCCGCCGGGCCTGCCGCGCGTGCAGCTGGTGGCGGCGCTGGAAGAGGCGATCGAACGTGAGACCGACCGCCTGGTGGTGGCCGCCGGTGGCCCTGCCCTGTCCCCACCCCTTGTGGATAAATCTGTGGGATAAGGGCCACGGAAGATTTCGAAACTGTTTCAGGGACTGCCCGCAAGCCGCTGCTGAGGCTGGCTTTTCTCTTTTCGAAAGCGCGTCTTGACTGTTGCGCGGCGGCCCCAACCAGCATCAAGCCATTGATTTTACGAAGAATCCCTCTGCGGCACTGCGGACGTGGCGCGGGCGGGCCTTGATGTGCCAGCCGCTTCCCACCGGCCACTGTGGATAAGTCTGCGGATAAGCGGTGCGGCCCATTGTAGCGGCTGGCGCGAATCGGCGCCGCTACTCCGCCGCGCCGGCCGGCAGCAGTGCGGCGATCCGGTCCAGCCCCGCATCCCGCACCCCCAGCGCGCGCAGATGCGCCACCGTGTTCAGCAGGTAGTCCCGGTTCGGACCCATGCAGCCCTGGCCCAGCGCGATGGCGGCGGCGGCGCGCTCGGGCGTCAGATCCCGGCAATAGGCCTCAGCCCGGCGGTCGACCACGAAGGCCACGGCGCGCCGCACCGCCCCCGGCTGGTCCAGCAGCCGCACCGGCACCAGCCGCCGCTCATAGACGCCGCCCGACATCTCCCGCTCGTCGAGATAGTCCAGCACCGCCGGCGCGGCCTCGGCCTGCACGCGGAAGGCCACGCCGCGGCAGGCCCCGCCCCGGTCCAGCCCCAGCACCAGGCCGGGGCATTCCGGCGTGCCTCGGTAGCGGCGGGACCAGATGCAGAAGCGGCGGTGGAAGCCCCGCAGCAGCGCCGGATGCATGGCGCTGTGCGCGAAGCCCGGCTTCCAGATCAGCGAGCCGTAGCCGAAGACGTAGAGCGAGCCGTCCGGATCGAGCAGCGGGGCAATGGCGGTGTGGGTCATGCGGCGGGCCGGGTCGGCGTCCAGGGCTGCGCGGCCGCGCGCCCTCCGCCCGGCGGGCGTGGCCGGGGGGCAGGGAAGCGGCCGGCCGGGTTGGGGTCGGGAAGGCCACGCCGCGTTTCCGCAGGGCGGCCGATCCCCCTATACCCTGGCCGGTGATGACCCGGAAGCCGCAAGACCCCTCGCCCCGCCGCCGGCACCGTGCCGGCTGGTGGCTGCTCGGCCTGGCCCTGCCCCTGGCCCTGCTCGGTGCCGGCCACGCCGTGCTGTGGCGCCTGGCGGCGCAACGGCTGGAGGCCGGCTTTCATGCCTGGGCCGAGGCCCGCCGCGCCCAGGGCTGGCAGGTGGCGCATGGCCCGCCAAGCCCGGGCGGCTGGCCGCTGGCCGCCACCCTCGCCCTGCCGGCGCCGCGCGTCGCGGTGCCCGGCGCCGCCGGATGGCAGGCGGAGGCGCTGATGCTGCGCGTGCGCCTGCTGCGGCCCGGCAGGCTGGAGGCGGAGCCGGAGGGCCGGCAGTCGTTGCGCCTCGGCGGTGCCATCCTGCCCTTCGCCGCCGGCCGGATTCTGGCCACCCTGCCGCTGGAAGCGGGCCGGGCGCCGGACCGCGCCACAGTCACGGCCACGCAGCTCCGCATCGGCACCGGCGCGGAAGCCACGGCGGTGGAGGCCGCCAGCGCCCACCTTGCCACCGCGCCGGATGCCAGGAAGGGCGAGGCAGCCCTGAACCTCTCCCTCTCCCTGGACGGGGTGATGCTGCCCCTGGCCACGCCGCTCGGCCGGCAGGTGCAGGCGGCCACGCTGGAGGCGGTCATGACTGGCCCCCTGCCTGCCCGGGCCACGCATTGGCGCGATTCCGGCGGCGCGCTGGAGGTGCGGGCGCTGACCCTGCGCGCCGGCGAGGTGGCCGCCAGCGCCGCCGCCACCCTGGTCCTGGATGCCGCCCTGCAGCCGATGGGCGCCGGGACGCTGCGCATCGCCGGCGCGCCGCGCCTGCTGGAGGCGCTGGGCGCGGCCGGGCTGGTGCCGCCGCGCACCGCCACGCTGGCGCGCGGCCTGCTGCCCCTGCTCTCTCGCCCCGACCCGGAGACCGGCCAGCCGACGCTGGAGGTGCCGATGACGCTGGAGAACCGCACCCTCTCCGCCGCCCGCATCCCGCTGGCGCGGCTGCCCGCCCTCGCCCTGCCGGAGTGACGGGGGCGGCGCCGCCTCAGAACGATTTCAGCAGCCGGTCGATGTAGTCCAGCTCGCTGGCCGGCCGTTCCCGCTCCGCCCCGCGGCGGCGCAGCTCCTCCAGGATGCGGCGGCTGCGCAGCATCTCGGCCTCCTGCGGCACCTGGGTGTCGCTGCCCTGGTCGTTGGCGCCGGGCGCGTCGCGGGTGGGGCGGCCCAGCGGGTCGCGCCCCTGGTTCTGGCCGGTCATGCGGTCCTGGCCCTGGCCGCTGCCCTGCTCCTGGCCGGGCATGGCCTGGCCTTCGCCCTGGCCCTCACCCTCGCCCTGCCCCTGGCCGAACTGGCGCTGCATGGACTGCGCCATCTGCCGGCCGCCTTCCTGCAGCTCGCGGATGGCCTGCTGCTGGTGGGGCGCAGCGTCCCCGCCCTGGCCCAGCGCCTCCTGCGCCTGGCGCATGGCTTGGTCGGCACGGCCCAGCGCCTCGGGGATCTCGCCGGTGAGGTCGCCGAACTGCTGCATCAGCTCGCCCAGCGCGCGGCGTAGCGCCCGCTGCTGGCTGGCATCGCGCCGCGCCTGCTGGCCGGCCTCGCCCTGGGCCTGGGCCTGCTGGCGGGATTGCGGGGCCTGCCGCTGGCCGCCGGCATTCGGGGGCTGGGCCTCGCCGCGCTGGTGGCTGCGGTCCAGCATCTCCCCCTGACGCTGCACCATGTCCTGCACCGCGCCCATCTGCTGCTGCCCGCGCTGTTGCTGCTGCTGCTGGCGGCGGGCATTGCCGCCCTCCGGCCGGGCGGCGACGCGGCCCTCCTGCAAGGCATCCAGCATCCGCTCCAGCTCAGCCAGCTCCTGCTCCAGCCGGTCGGTGCGGCCCTCGCGGGCGGCGTCCTGCATCTCCTGGGTGCGGCGGTCCAGCTCGCGCTGGTCCATCAGGCGCTGGCTGGGGTCGAAGGGCATGGCCTCGGCATTCTCCTGCCGCAGCCGCTCGGCCAGCGCCTCCAGGTGGCGCTGCACCGCCTCGCGCAACTCCTGCACGCGGCGCTCCAGCTCGGCGCGGGCGGCGGCGTCGGGCGGGGTGCGCTCGGCCTCGGCCAGCGCCTCGCGCAGCGCCTCCCGCGCGGCGGCCAGGGCGCGCGCCGTGCGGTCGGTGCGGCCTTCCTCCAGCGCCACGGCGGTCTGCCACATCAGCGCCTGGGCCTCCTCCACCCCTTCCGGCCGGCGGTCCCGCTGCAGCCGGTGGCGCGCCACGCGCAGCGCCAGGAAGGTGGCGATGTCGTGTTCGAAGGCCTCGGGCGCGGCGGCGAGGCGGTCCAGCCCCAGCCGCGCCGCCTCCCGCCCGCCGGGATCGGCCGAGAGCGCCTTGCGCAGCTCCACCAGGGCGCGGGCGACGGGGTGGTTGAAGCTGCGCTCCGGCAGGGTCAGGCCGGCCTCCTCCGAGGCGCCTTCCTGCCCGGCGCCGTCGCGCGCCACGATGCGGGCGCGCACCGGCAGCCCGGCCCAGGGATGCGCCGAGAGGTCGGGCTGCGCCACGCCGCGGGGCTGGCGCGGATTGCCGCCGGAGAGCGGCAGCAGCAGCACCAGCGGCGGCGCCTCGGGGCGGGCCGCCAGGCGCAGCTCGGCGCGGGCGGCGCCGACGCCCCAGTCATCCTCGGCGCGCCAGGGCAGGCGGAGGGCGAGGCCGCGCGCGGCCGGCCCCGGCGCCTCGGCGAAGGCGGCGGTGGGCGGCGCGTCGGCCTGCACGCTGACGGTCCAGGCGGCCAGCTCCCGCCCCTCCCGCCACAGGGCGAGGCGGGCGCCCTGCTCCAGCGGCATCTCCAGCGCGTGGCTGCCGGCATCCAGCGTGCGGAAGGGAATGGCGCGCGCGTCCACGCGCAGCTCGGGGGCGCCGCCCTGCCCGCCCGAGAGGGCGAGCTGCAGCGTGCTGCCCTGCGGCACCGTCAGGCTGCCGCCCTCCAGCCCGAGGAAGACAGGGGCGGCGCCGGTGTAGCCGGGCGGCGTGATCCAGGCTTCCAGCCGCAGCGCCGCCACGCCGGCGGGGGCGGCCATCAGGCTGGGCCAGAGGGCGCGGCGCAGCCGCTCGCCGCTCACGCCGCCGGCCAGGGCCAGCGCCTCCCAGAGGCCCACCAGCCGCCCGCCGCGCAGCGCCCGCCGGTCCCGCGCCGCCAGGTTCGGGCGGGGGGCGCCGATGCGCAGCCGGCTCAGCCCGGCCAGCGCGCGGGCCTGGCGGGCGCGCCACAGCGCCAGCGTCGCCGGGTCCTCCGTCGTGGCGTGGTCGCGCAGGGTGGAGAGGGGGCGGTGCCGCAGCCCGGAGGCGGCCTCGATGCGGCGCTCGGCCGCGGCGTCGCCCGGCCAGGCGAGGCCGCGCAGCCCGCGCCAGAGGGCCAGCCCAAGGGCCAGGGCAAAGCCCAGGAGAAGGAGCAGGTGGAGCCAGGGCGGCACGGCCATGAACAGGCCGGCGAGCGCCGCCACCAGGAACAGGCCGATGACGCCGAAGGCCGGCCAGAGCCGGGGCCACAGCGCCTCCCACCCCAGCGCCAGGCGCGCGAGCCGCCGCCCGCGCGCGAGGCGACGGGCCAGCGGATCGCGCCGCGCCGTCACGGGGTCAGCCACTCCGGCAGGCGCTGGTGCGCCAGCAGGTCCTCGGGGGTCTGCCGCGGACGCACGACGGCGAAGCGGGTGTCATCCACCATCACCTCGGCCGCCAGCGGGCGGGCGTTGTAGGTGCTGCTCATCACCGCACCATACGCACCCGCATCCAAAAATGCGATGAATTCCCCCGGAGGCAGGTCGGGCATGGCGCGGTCGCGGGCAAAGGTGTCGCCGCTCTCGCAGACCGGCCCGACGATGTCGGCCGGCGCCAGCGGCGCGGCGTAACGCGCGGGGCTGAGCGGCAGGATGCCGTGCCAGGCCTCGTAGAGGCTGGGGCGCAGCAGGTCGTTCATCGCGGCGTCGGCCACCAGGAAGCGGCGGCCGCGCCCCTGCTTCTGCAGCACGATGGAGGCCAGCAGCACGCCGGCGGGGCCGGCGATCCAGCGGCCCGGCTCCAGCATCACCGGCAGGCCAAGGCCGCCGAGCGTCGCCTTGATGGTGCCGGCCAGCGCCTCGGGGGCGGGCGCCACCTCGTCGCGGTAGGGGATGCCGAGGCCGCCGCCGCAATCGACGCGCTCGATCGGCAGGCCGGCGGCGCGCAGGCCCCGCACCATCTCGGCCAGCCGCGCATAGGCGGCGTGGTAGGCGCCCATGCCGGCGGTGATCTGGCTGCCGATATGGGTGGCGATGCCGATCGGGCGGATGCCGGGCAGCGCCGCCATGTGCGCGTAAAGGGCGTGCGCGTCCTCGTAGGCGATGCCGAACTTGTTGTCCGCGCGGCCGGTGGTGATCTTGGCGTGGGTGCCGGCATCGACATCGGGGTTGACGCGCAGCGCCACGGGGGCGCGCAGGCCCATGCCCTCGGCGATGGCGGCGATCATCGCCACCTCCTCGGCGCTCTCGGCGTTGAGCTGGAAGATGCCCTCGGCCAGCGCCAGGCGGATCTCGGCCGCGCTCTTGCCGACGCCGGAGAACACCGTGGCGCCGGCCGGGATGCCGGCGGCCAGGGTGGCGCGCAGCTCGCCCGCGCTCACCACGTCGGCCCCCGCCCCCTCGGCGCGCAGCACGCGCAGCACCGCCTGGCTGTCATTGGCCTTGGCGGCGTAGTGGATGCTGGCGTCGAGCCCCGCGCCGTCCAGCGCCGCGCGCAGGGCGCGGTAGCGGCGGCGCAGCGTGCCGGCGGAATAGACCCAGCTGGGCGTGCCGACCTCCCGCGCGATGCGGGCGAGCGGCACCTGCTCCAGCAGCAGCCCGTCATGGGCGTGCAGGGAGAGCGCCGGGCGGGCGGCGAGAAGGTCGGCGAAGGACGGGTCGGCGGTATCCCGCGCGACGGGAAGCGGAGCGGCCATGCGGCATTCTACTGCGCGCCCCCTGGCCACGCCACGCCCCAGCCCTACTTCCGTTGCATGACCGACCCCGCGCCGCTGATCCTCAGCCTTGCCCTCGACCCGGCCAGCCAGATCCGGCTCGACCAGTTGCGCCAGGCCTACTTCCCGCCCGAGCGGAACCACCTGCCGGCGCATCTGACGCTGTTCCACGCCCTGCCGGGCACGGCGCTGGCGGAGATCGGCGCCGCTTTGTCCGCGCTGGCCGCCGCCACGGCGCCGCTGCCGCTGCGCTTCAGCGGCTGGCGCGGGCTGGGGCGCGGTGTGGCCTGCGCGGTGGAATCGCCTGCCCTGCTCGCTCTGCGCTCCGGCCTCGCCCAGGACTGGCAGGGCTGGCTGACGCCGCAGGACCGGCAGGGCTTCCGGCCGCATGTGACGGTGCAGAACAAGGTGGAGCCGGAGGCCGCCCGCGCCCTGCTCGATGACCTGCAGGCGCGGGTGCCACCCTGGGCGGGGCTGGGGCGTGGCCTGCTGCTGTGGCATTATCGCGGCGGTCCGTGGGAGGCGGCGGGAGAATTCCCCTTCGCCGCCTGAAACCGGGCGGCAGGCTGGGTCATTGCCGGCGCATCCAGCCTGGGTCCCAATACATGCCGCGCAACCTGCCTCCGCAGCCCAACCCGCCCTATCCGCCCTATCACGACCCGGAGGCGGAGGTGGAGCAGGCCGCCGGCCCGCTGACGGCCGATGAGCGGGAGGAGGTGGAGGACCACGCCAAGCTCCGCCCGCTGGCCATCTATGAGATCGTGCGCCAGGAGGGCGCGGAGGAGCTGGGCCGGCCCTGGCGCAGCCTGTGGTGGTCGGGCCTCGCGGCGGGGCTTTCCATCGGCCTCTCGGTGACCACCATGGGGGTGCTGCACGCCCTGCTGCCGGATGCGCCCTGGCGCCCGCTGGTGCAGAGCTGGGGCTACACGGTGGGCTTCCTCGTCGTCATCCTGGCCCGCCAGCAGCTCTTCACCGAGGTGACGCTGACCGCCTTCCTGCCGGTGCTGGCGCACCCGACGGGGCGGATGGTGGCGTCGCTGGCCCGCAACTGGTCGGTGGTGTTCCTGGCCAACATGGTGGGCACGGCGGCCTTCGCCTTCGTGCTCTCCTATGACGGGGTGCTGCCGCCCTTCGTGCGCTCGGGGGCGCTCGCGGTCTCGCTGCACATGGCGGAGCTGTCGGCGCCGCAGGCCTTCCTGCGCGCCATCTTCTCCGGCTGGATGATGGCGATGCTGGTCTGGCTGCTGCCGCTGGCCGAGACGGCGCGCTTCTGGGTGATCACGCTGGTCACCTACCTGATCGCGCTGTTCGAGCTATCGCACGTGGTGGCGGGCTCGGTGGAGGTGTTCCTGCTGGTCTTCGAGGGGCGGCTCGGGCTGGGGCAGGGCCTGATCGGGCACCTGCTGCCCTTCCTGGCCGGCAACATCATCGGCGGCTCGGCGCTGTTCGCCCTGCTCTCCTACGGGCAGGTGCATGACGAGCTGGAGGAGAAGGCCTGAGCCCTCCCCTCCGCCCGCCTCAGCGGCTCGGGTAGCTGCGCGGGTAGGTGATCTCCTCCGGCGGGCCCGGGGCGCGGATCGGCCCCGGCCGGCCGCAGGCGGCCAGCAGCAGCGGCGCCAGCAGCGCCACCGCCAGCAGCCCGGCCAGGCCGCGCATCCCGCGCGCCCTCACGCCAGCCGCTCCCGCCACTCGGCGGCCATGCGGCGGACGTTCACCGGCGCCGTGCCGCCATAGGAGGTGCGGGACGCCACCGAGGCCTCGACGCTCAGCACATGGAAGATGCCGCTGTGGATGCGCGGCTCCTCCGCCTGCAGCTCCTCCAGCGACAGGCCGGAGAGGTCCACCCCCCGCGCCTCGGCCTTGGCGACGAGGCGGCCGGTGACGTGGTGCGCGTCGCGGAAGGGCAGGCGCAGCTCGCGCACCAGCCAGTCGGCCAGGTCCGTCGCGGTGGAGAAGCCGGCGCCGGCGGCCTCGCGCAGGCGGGTCACGTCGGGCTTCATGTCGCGCACCATGCCGGCGGTCGCGGCCAGCGCCAGCGCCATGGTCTCGGCGGCGTCGAAGATGCCTTCCTTGTCCTCCTGCATGTCCTTCCCGTAGGTCAGGGGCAGGCCCTTCATCACCGTCATCAGCCCGATCAGCGCACCGGAGACGCGGCCCACCTTGGCGCGCACCAGCTCGGCCGCGTCCGGGTTGCGCTTCTGCGGCATGATCGAGGAGCCGGTGGTGTAGGCGTCCGACAGCTTGACGAAGCCGAAATACGGGTTCGTCCAGAGCACGATCTCCTCGGCGAAGCGGGAGAGATGCGTGGCGCAGATCGAGAGCGCCGAGAGGAACTCCAGCGCGAAGTCGCGGCTGGCCACCGAATCGAGGCTGTTGCGCGTCGGCCCGTCGAAGCCGAGCGCGGTGGCCGTCATGTGCCGGTCGATGTTGAAGCCGGTGCCGCACAGCGCGGCGGCGCCGAGCGGGCTCTCGTTCATCCGCGCCCGGCAGTCGCCGAGGCGGGAGCGGTCGCGCCCCAGCATCTCCACATAGGCCAGCAGGTGGTGGCCGAGGGTGGTGGGCTGCGCCGGCTGCAGGTGGGTGAAGCCCGGCATCACCGTGGCGGCGTGCTCGTCGGCGCGGTCGGTCAGCGCGCGCATCAGGTCGGCGAGCTGGCCATCCAGCCCGTCGATCGCGTCGCGCACCCAGAGGCGGACATCGAGCGCCACCTGGTCGTTGCGGCTGCGCGCGGTGTGCAGCCGCTTGCCGGCCTCGCCCACGCGCTCGGTCAGCCGCGCCTCGATGTTCATGTGGATGTCCTCCAGCGCCTCGCTGAAGGGGAACTCGCCGGCCTCGATCTCCTGGCCGATGGCCGAGAGGCCCTCGCGGATGGCGGCCTCGTCATCGGCGGAGATGATCCCCACATGCCGCAGCATGGCGGCATGGGCCAGGCTGCCGCGGATGTCCTGCCGCCACATCTTGCGGTCGAACCCGATGGAGGCATTGATGGCCTCCATGATCGCCGAGGGTCCGGCGCTGTAGCGCCCGCCCCACTGCTGGTTGCCCTGGCTGCGACTGTGACTGGACAAGGAAGGATCTGCCTCGTGCTGCTGGAACGCCGCTCCCTGCTCTCGCTCTTCGCGGCGGGGGCGACCCTAACCACGCTGCTTCCGGCACGGCAAGGGATTGCGGCGGAGGAGCCGGAGGGCTTCGGCAAGCTGAGCCGCACCGCACCCCGCGCCGTGCCCGCCTTCGACTTCACCGATGCCGCGGGGCAGACGCGCAACCTGGCCGATTTCAAGGGACGCCCGCTGCTGATCAATTTCTGGGCCACCTGGTGCCCGCCCTGCGTGGCCGAGATGCCGGCGCTGGACCGCACCCAGGCGGCGCTGGCGGCGGAAGGCTGGGCGGTGCTGGCGCTCTCCTCCGACCGGGGCGGCGCGGCGCAGGTGCGCCCCTTCTACGAGCGCACCGGCGTGAAGCACCTGGAGATCTGGCTGGACCCGCGCGGCGCCGCCGCCCGCGCCACCGGCTCGCGCGGCCTGCCCACCAGCCTCGTCGTCAACCGCCAGGGCCAGGAGGTGGCGCGGCTGGAAGGCGCCGCCGCCTGGGACCACCCGCAATTCCTGGCGGCGCTGCGCGCGCTGGCCGGCCCCGGCGCCGATTCCACCACAGGCGCCACCTGACGCCCCCCTTCCCCGCCAGGAGAATATCCGGATGCCCAAGCCCAGGATCATCGTTACCGGTGACAGCGAGCAGGCGGTCGCCTTCGGGCTGTTGCAGATGCTGATGCAGGAGGGCGACGCCCCGCGCGGCCGCGCCGCGATCCTGGCGGCCTTCCGGGAATGCCTGGAGGCGGTGCGCGGCGCCGGCGCGCCACCCGCGCGCCCCCTGCCGCCCGAGGAGCCGCCGGCCGAGGAGGAGGACGAGCCCGCCGGCGAGGAGGACGCCGCCCCCCACCCCCCCGCCCCGCCCCGCCGCCGCAAGCCGCGCCGGCCGGGCTGAGCCGCCCCCTCTCGACGGCGGCGCCCGCCGGGGCGACACTTCCCCGCCTTGAGGACGGGGATGGCAAGCATGAGTGAGCTTTGGCGCCTGGATGCGAGCGAGATCGCCGCCCGCGTGGCGGCCCGCCAGGTGTCGGCGCGCGAGGTGGCGCAGGATGCGCTGGCGCGGCTGGCGGCGGCGAATCCGCGGATCAACGCCGTGGTGCAGGAGATGCCCGAGCAGGCCCTGGCCGCGGCCGACGCGGTGGACGCGGCGCTGGCGCGCGGCGAGACGGCGGGGCCGCTGGCCGGGGTGCCCGTCACCATCAAGGTGAATGTGGACCAGGCCGGCTTCGCCACCACCAACGGCCTGCGCATCCAGCAGGAGCTCGTCGCCGCCGAGGACAACCCGGTGGTGGCCAACCTGCGGCGCGCCGGGGCGGTCATCATCGGCCGCACCAACACGCCAGCCTTCAGCCTGCGCTGGTTCACCCGCAACAGCCTGCACGGCCACACGAGGAACCCGCGCAACCCGGCGCTGACGCCGGGCGGCTCCTCGGGGGGCGCGGGGGCGGCGGTGGCCGCCGGCATCGGCGCCATCGCCCATGGCACGGACATCGCCGGCTCCATCCGCTACCCGGCCTATGCCTGCGGCGTGCACGGGCTGCGGCCGACGCTGGGGCGCGTCCCGGCCTGGAACCCCTCCGGCCCCGAGCGCGCCATCGGCGCCCAGCTGATGGCCGTCTCCGGCCCGCTGGCGCGCAGCATCGCCGACCTCCGCCTCTCCTTCCAGGCGATGGCGGCCGAGGATCTGCGCGACCCCTGGTGGGTGCCCGCGCCCTTCGAGGGGCCGGCCATGCCGAAGCGCGCCGCCCTCTGCGTCCGCCCCGAGGGGCTGGACACCGCGCCGGAGGTGGAGGCCGCGCTGCGCGACGCGGCGCTGCGCCTGCAATCGCAGGGGTGGAGCATCGTCGAGACCGCCTGCCCGCCGCTGCGCGAGCCGATGCGCCTGCAGCTGATGCTGTGGCTGGCCGAGTTCCGCCGCGGCGGCAACGCCGCCGTGGCGCGCGAGGGCGACCCGGATGCCAGCTTCGTGCTGCAGCAGATGGAGCGCCTCACCCAGATGCCGGACCTGCACCAGTTCCAGGACGTGCTGCAGGCGCGCGCCGGCTTCGTGCGGCAGTGGCAGGCCTTCCTGAAGAACTACCCGGTGCTGCTGGTGCCGGTCTGCGCCGAGCTGCCCTTCCCCGACCTGCTGGACGTCCAGTCGCCGGAGGCCTTCGAGCGGGTGGCGGAGGCGCAGCTCGTGCAGATCGGCCTGCCGCTGATGGGGCTGCCGGCCCTCACCGTCACCACAGGGAACACGCAGGGCAGCGCGGGGGCGAGCCCGGTGGGGGTGCAGCTCATCGCCGGGCGGTACCGGGAGGACCTGCTGCTGGCGGCGGGGACCGCGATCGAGGCCGCCGGGCCGCGCATCGAGGCCTGCGACCCCGCCTGACGGCGCGGGGGGGGGGAAGGAACTCCCCCCCCCCGCGCCCCCTCTTCGTTTCCACCGGTTCAGGTGACGCGCAGCCAGCCCATCATGCCGGTCTCCAGGTGCTCCAGCACATGGCAGTGGAACATCCACCGGCCGGGCGCCGCCACGAAGGCGATCTCGGCCCGCTCGCGCGGCAGCAGCAGCACCGTGTCGGCCAGGAAGCGCGGCAGCGCCTGGCGGGAAAGCGAGAGCACCTCGAAGGTGTGGCCGTGCAGGTGGATGGGATGCGGGTGCGGCGTCGTGTTGTGCAGCTCGAAGACGTAGGAGCGGCCCGCCTTCAGCTCCGCCAGGGGCGGCGGCAGCTGCCGGTTCCCGCCGCCTGGCCAGGTGGATTTGTTGATCGCCCAGAAGGTGTTGCGGCCGACGCAGAGCGAATCCAGCAGGAGCCGCGCGAAGGGATCGTCCGGCGGCAGCCCGGCCACGCTGCCCGGAGTGGCGCCCAAAGGCGCGGCGCTGAAGGCGAAGGGCAGCCGCTCGGCCTTGGCGAGGTCGGCGCGCGGCACGCGGGCGGCCCGCAGCGGGCGCGGCGCGAAGGGCCGCTCGGCCAGGGCCGAGGGGGCGGCGGTGAAGCGGGCCAGCGGCCAGGGCTCGCGCGGGAAGTCGTCGAACAGGGTGAAGCCCGCGCCGGCGGCGGGGGCGCGCACGCGGAGATCCACCCGCATCGCCGGGCCGAAGCGCCACTGCTCCAGCGCGAAGGGCTCGACCGCGTTGCCGTCGATGGCGATGACCTGCGCCGCCGCCCCCTCCACCCGTGCCAGCAGGGTGCGGGTGGCGTCGAGGTTCAGCAGGCGCAGGCGGATATCGCCATGCGCCGGCACCGTGGCGGCGAAGGCGCGCTGCCCGTTCACCGCCCGCACCGTGCCGAAGGTGCCGGCGCGCCCGGCGCCCTGCGGCGTCTCGAAGGGCAGCCAGGTGCCATCCTCCGCCAGGCGCCAGTCCTTGCAGGCCAGCACGATGTCGGCGTCCGGCGGCTCCGGCTCGTCGCCTTCCACCACCAGCGTGGCGGCGAGGCCGCGCCCCACCTGCCCCGGCTCGTTGCAGTGCGGGTGCAGGAAGAAGGTGCCCGTGTCGGGCGGGGTGAATTCGTAGGTGAAGGACTGGCCGGGCCCGACCGGCGGCTGGGTCAGGTACTGTACCCCGTCCATCGCGTTCGGCACGCGCACGCCGTGCCAGTGGATGCTGGTGTGCTCCGGCAGGGCGTTCTCCAGCCGGGCGCGGATGGCGTCGCCCTGGCGGATGCGCAGCACCGGCAGCAGGGCGTCGCTGTAGCTCCAGACCCGCGAGAGGGGACCGTCCGGCCCCAGCAGCCGGGCCGGGCGCTCCTGCGCGCGGAAGGTCCAGTCGTGCCGCCGGGCGCCCGGTGCCTCAGGCGGAGGCGGATCCCCCCCGGCACGCGCAGGGCGGGGCGGGGCGGCCAGCCAGCCACCGGCCAGCGCGCCCGCCGTGGCGGCCAGCAGCCTGCGCCGCCCGCCGCGGAAAGCGGCGGACGGGAGCGAGGCAGGCGGTGATGGTGCGGACAAGGCGGCACTCCGGCGCTATCGGGCGCGGCCGGAGCATAATGGCAGGCAGTGGAGGCGTCGCCCGCTTTTTGCGAATGGCTCGCAAAAGCAAGCGGCGTCTCAGTCCAGCGGACGGCCCTGAGACTGGGCCGCGAGGGCACGGGCCATCTGGCTCAGCGCCTCCTGGTGCCGCTCATTGTCGATGAGCGCGAAGTTGCGGGCCAGTTCCAGGCACATGCGCTGCCGCACGCCCAGCGGCGGCGCCGCCCCTTCCTCGTTCAATCCCTCGAAGAACCAGGACACCGGGACAGCCAGGACGAGAGCGATCTCGAACAGGCGCCCGGCGGAAATACGGTTCAGGCCACGTTCGTATTTGTGGGCCTGCTGGTAGGTGACGCCGATCATGCTGGCCAGTTGCTGCTGCGACAGACCGAGCATCAGGCGGCGTTCACGGATACGCGCTCCGACATGGCGGTCAGCCTGCCGGGCGCGTTGTGTGGAGGTATCCTCCGGCTCGTCGCGCGTGGCGACGGCACCGGCCTCAAGATCGGCCATGCTCTACCCTGTTAGGCTGAAAAATGATCCCATCCCTTATTAAGTAGTAAATGGCCGCCGCGTGTTCCCTTTCGGGTTACGAAGACTGACAACAGCGTGAGAAGCGCAACCTCAGCGTTATCATCCGGCCTTGCTACCGCCCCTTTGCAGCTGTGCCAATTGCTGCCGCAACTGCCGCAACTCGGCCTTGAGGGCGGCCACATCCTCGGTTTCCTCGGCAGGGGGGCGGGATGACGGCGCCGAGTCCTCCTTGCGCGGGAAGGGGCTGAACAGCGTCATGGCGCGCTCCATCATCGCCATGTTCTGCTTGCTCACCTCCTCCAGCCCGGCCAGGGGGTTGAAGCCGCCCATCGCCTGCTCGACCGAGACCCGCATCTGCTCCTGCTGCCGGGCGAAGCTGCCCATGGCGTATTCCAGGTAGCGCGGCACCAGCGACTGCAGGCTGTCGCCGTAGAAGCCGATGAGCTGCCGCAGGAAGGAGGTGGGGAGCAGGCTGCGCCCCTTGGCCTCCTCCTCGACGATGATCTGCGTCAGCACGCCGCGGGTGATGTCGTCGCCCGTCTTGGCATCGTAGACGACGAAGTCGCGCCCCTCCCGCACCATGCCGGCGAGGTCCTCGAGCGTGACGTAGGAGGAAGCCTCCGTGTTGTAGAGCCGGCGATTGGCGTATTTCTTGATGACTACCGTGGGTTTGGCCTCCGCCTCGGTGCCGCGCTGCCTTGCCTGTTCGGCCATTGTCGCCTCCCATCCCGCCATGTGGTGGCGGCGACGCTAGCATGGCGCATGATGCAGTGCGAACAGGAGGATGGTGCCCCGCCCCTTCCGTGGCGCGCCCGTGGCGCTATGTTCCGCCGGCGCGGCCTGGCACGGGGCCGGATCACGCCCGGGGGCACGTCCCGGGCCGCCCCGGGCCGCGCGCCGCAGGACAGGATTTGCCATGACAGGCCCCGAGGACGACGCGCAAAGGAAGCGGCCCGGCGCGGCTTCCGGCGCCGGGGCAGAGCCCGGCGGCGGCCAGGCCGGGCCTGAGGCACTGGAGAGGTTGGCAGAGGATTGGATCACGCTGTGGCAGAGCGAGATCTCGGCGCTGGCCGCCGACCGCGAGCTGGCGGAGGGCTGGGCGGCCTGGGCGGCTTTCGGCGCCGCCTGGATGCGCGCCGCCGCCACCCCGCCGCCACGCCGCTTCCAGGCCGCATCGTGGAGCGGGAGCCGGGAGGCCACCGCATCCCCGCCATCCCCGCCGCCCGCGCCGCCGCCGCCGCCCGCCGCCGCGGCGCCGCCCGCCGATGACCCCGCGCCGCCGCGGCCCGCGCCCCCTGCCGCTGCACCTGAACCTGGCGCTGCTGCGCGGGATGGGCGCGGCGCTGAGCCTGGACCCGATGACGGGCGCACCCTTCTCGCCCGGATCGCCGAGCTGGAGCGACGCCTGGCCGATCTCGAGGGCGGGCCGGCTGGAGATGCGCCGGATCGCCGAGGCCCTCGTCGCCGGCGGCCACCCGCCTGAGCGCTTCCGCGCCGCCGTGCTGCGGCAGCTGGCGCGGCAGGACCGTGCGCTGATCGCCGGCCTCGCCGCCTATCGCCGCCACCCCGCGCAACGCGAGATGCCCTCCCTCCCCGTGCTGTGGCAGGAGGGGGAGACCCGCCTGCTCGACTATGGCGGCGCGGGCCCGCCGCTGCTGGTGGTGCCCTCCCTGGTCAACCGCGCCTATGTGATGGACCTGGCGCCCGGCCACTCCATGCTGCGCGCCCTGGCGGCCGGCGGCTCCCGCGTGCTGCTGCTCGACTGGGGCTGGCCCGACGAGGCGGCGCGCGGCTTCACCCTCACCGACTACATCGCCGGCCGGCTGGAGCGCGCCCTGGCCGCGCCGGCGCTGCGCCCGCTCGGCCCCCTGGCGCTGGCGGGGTACTGCATGGGCGGGCTGCTGGCCCTGGCCGCGGCGCTGCGCCGGCCGGAGCGGCTGCGCGGCCTCGCCCTGCTCGCCACGCCCTGGGACTTCCACGCCGGCGACGGGCAGGCGCGCGAGCGGGCGCTGACGCTCGCCGCCCTGCTGCCCGGCATCGAGCCGGTGCTGCAGGCCACCGGCACCCTGCCGGTGGACCTGATCCAGACGCTGTTCGCCGGGCTCGACCCCTGGAACATCGCCGCCAAGTTCCGCGCCTTCGCTTCCATGGACCCGGCCGGCGAGCGGGCCCACCGCTTCGTCGTGCTGGAGGACTGGCTGAACGACGGCGTGCCCCTCGCCGCCCCCGTGGCGCGCGAGGCGCTGGGCGGCTGGTACGGCCGCAACGAGCCGGCGGGGCTGCGCTGGCGCGTGGCCGGCGCGGTGGTGGACCCGGCGGAGCTCGCAGTGCCGAGCTTCGTCGCCGTGCCGGGGGCGGACCGCATCGTGCCGCCCGCCTCAGCCCTGGCGCTGGCGGCGCGGCTGCCGGGCGCCAGGGTGCTGCCGGTGCCGGCCGGGCATATCGGCATGGCCGCCGGCGGCCGCGCCGAGGCGGTGCTCTGGCAGCCGCTGCGGGAATGGCTGGCGGGCTTGTAAGCCGGGCATGACGCGGCGCACAGTAAGCCGGAACGGCGGTGCGGGACGGGCGCGCCCGACGCCCGCCCCGACAGCGCGATGGCCTTCGCCGGAACGCGGCGCCGCAAAGGGCCGGCCGGCCAACACAAGGGGAGTTACCCAGCCATGACTGATATCGTGATCGCCGCCGCCGCGCGGACACCGGTCGGCGCCTTCAACGGCGCCTTCGCGGCCCTGCCGGCGCACGCGCTCGGCACCATCGCCATCCAGGCGGCGCTGGAGCGCGCGGGCATCGAGGCCGGCGCGGTGGACGAGGTCATCATGGGCCAGATCCTGACCGCCGGCGCCGGGCAGAACCCGGCCCGCCAGGCCGCCATCAACGCCGGCATCCCGGCCGGCGCCACCGCCTTCGGCATCAACCAGCTCTGCGGCTCGGGCCTGCGCGCCGTGGCGCTGGCCGCCCAGCAGGTGGCCTCGGGCGATGCCGCCATCGTCGTCGCCGGCGGGCAGGAGAGCATGACCCAGGCCCCGCACTGCGCCAACCTGCGCGCCGGCGTGAAGATGGGCGACTTCCAGATGATCGACACGATGATCCGGGACGGGCTGTGGGACGCCTTCAACGGCTACCACATGGGCAACACCGCCGAGAACGTGGCCCAGAAGTACCAGATCAGCCGCGACGAGCAGGACGAGTTCGCCTTCAACAGCCAGCGCAAGGCGGGCGAGGCGATGAAGGGCGGCGCCTTCCGGGCCGAGATCGCCCCCGTCACGGTGAAGGGCCGCAAGGGCGACACCGTGGTGGAGAACGACGAGTACCCGAAGCCCGAGACCAGCCGCGAGATCCTGGCCAAGCTGCGCCCGGCCTTCGCCAAGGATGGCTCCGTCACCGCCGGCAATGCCTCGGGCATCAATGACGGCGCGGCGGCGCTGGTGGTGATGTCAGCGGCCGAGGCGGCGAAGCGTGGCCTGAAGCCGCTGGCGCGCATCGCCTCCTGGGCGACCGCGGGCGTCGACCCGGCCATCATGGGCACCGGCCCCATCCCGGCCAGCCGCAAGGCGCTGCAGAAGGCCGGCTGGAACGTCCAGGACCTCGACCTGATCGAGGCCAACGAGGCCTTCGCCGCCCAGGCGTGCGCGGTGAACAAGGACCTCGGCTGGGACACGTCGAAGGTGAACGTGCATGGCGGCGCCATCGCGCTGGGCCACCCGATCGGCGCCTCCGGCGCGCGCGTGCTGACCACGCTGCTCTACGGCATGCAGGCGCGCGGCGCGAAGAAGGGGCTGGCCACGCTGTGCATCGGCGGCGGCATGGGCGTCGCCATGTGCATCGAGGCCGCCTGAACGCGGCGGCACGGCCGGGGGAGGCTCCCCCGGCCACCCGGCTAGGCGGCGCGGCGCCAGAGGCCGCGCACCACCTCGGCCGGGCCCTGGTGGCGCGGCCCCTCGTCCAGCCGCACCGTGCCCTCCAGGCATTCCTGCACCGCCAGCCCGGCGAACAGCGCCTCGGCCTCCTCCCGCGTCCAGAGCAGGTCCGGGTCCTTCGGCCCGCCGCTGCGGCGGCCCTGCTGGGCGGGGGTGAAGCCCTCCAGCAGCAGCAGCCCGCCCGGCGCCAGGGCGCGGCAGGCGCGTGCCGCCACGGCGCGGCGGTCCGGCCCCGGCAGATGCACGAACACCCAGGCGATCAGGTCGTATTCCGCCTCGGGCCAGTGCCAAGCGGTGAGGTCGGCCACCGCCGTCTCCAGCGCCACGCCGGCGGCGGCGGCCAGGGCGGCGGCGCGCGCCATGCCGGTGGCGGACCAGTCCACCGCCGTCACGCGCAGGCCCTGGCGGGCGAGCCAGACGCCGTTGCGCCCCTCGCCGTCGCCCAGTGCCAGGGCGCGCATCCCCGGCCGCAGGCGCGGCGCCAGCGTCTCCAGGTAGCGGTTGGGCGCCTGGCCGAACAGCC
The DNA here is from genome assembly GCF_042651065.1 of Teichococcus aestuarii. Classification (NCBI taxonomy): domain Bacteria; kingdom Pseudomonadati; phylum Pseudomonadota; class Alphaproteobacteria; order Acetobacterales; family Roseomonadaceae; genus Roseomonas; species Teichococcus aestuarii. The sequence goes on along the minus strand of NZ_JBHSCH010000022.1, from coordinate 35,698 downwards.
ATTCCCCGGCGCGGTAGCGGGCATCCCAGGCCTCGGCCTCGCTCATGGCGCGGCACCCGGCCCTGTGCCGCCGGGGCTCCAGCCGGGCGGGGCCAGGGTGAAGCCGGCGAAGTCGAAGGCGGGGCTGACCGTGCAGCCGGCCAGCGTCCAGGCGCCGAGGCTCTCCGCCGCCTGCCACTGGCCCGCCGGCACGATGGCGAAGGGCGCCTCCCCGGCACCGAGGCCGGGGCCGAGGCGGCGCTCCGCCTCCGCCACGCCATCGGCCGATAGGCGCAGGCGCAGCGGCGCGCCGGCATACCAGTGCCAGGCCTCGGCGGCGTCCACCCGGTGCCAGTGGCTGGCCTCGCCCGCCGCCAGCAGGAAGTAGATGGCGGTGCCGGCGCCGCGCCCGCCCGCCGCCGGCGCGTCCCGCCAGATCTCGCGGTAGTGCCCGCCCTCGGGGTGGGGCGCGAGGCCGAGCGCCGCGATCACCGCCGCCGCCGGCAGGGAGGGGTCGCGCAGGTCCATCGGGCGGTGGCCTTTCAGCCCTGGGGCGGCGCGGTGCGGGCGATGGCCGGGCTGGCGGCCACCTCCTCAAACCAAGCGGCGAGCTTCGGGTGCGCCGCGCGCCACGGCTCATGCGCGAAGCGGAAGTCGAGATAGCCCAGCGCGCAGGCCACGGAGACGGCGCCGATATCGGCCAGCCCCTGCGGCGGCGCCTGCTCCAGCACCGCCAGGGAGCGCTCCACCGCGGCCTTCTGCCGGGCGGAGAAGGCCTGCCGCCCCTCATCCTGCGGCTGCGTGCCCTCGTTGCCGCGGCGCGCCACGGCGGCGTCCATGATGCCATCGGCCAGGGCCTGCATCACCAGCGCCGCGATGCGCTTCGGGCCCGGCGCGGGGAAGAGCGGCGCGGCGTCGCCCAGCCCGTCGAGATACTCGCAGATCACCGGGCTGTCGTAGATCGCCTGGCCCTCGTCGGTGAGCAGGGCGGGGATCTTGCTCAGCGGGTTGGCGGCGAGCAGCACATCGGGGCTGACATGCGGGTTGGCGGCGACCGGCTCGATCCGCCCCTCCAGCCCGCGCAGGATGGCGCAGGCCATCACCTTGCGGACGAAGGGCGAGGCGGGGGAGTGGAAGAGCTTCATGCGGGCGCGTCCTGTGTTCTGGCGTCGGCGGAGTTCTGGCGTCGAGGGGCAGGATGCCCGCCTTCGGCGCCGCCGTCAGCCCCCCGCGCCGCCGCGCCTCAGCCGCGGAAATTGTCCTTGCCGGTGCGGATGCGGGCCAGCGCCTCCACGCTGCCGGCGCGCAGGAAGGGGTTGGTCTCCAGCTCCTGGCCCAGCGTCACCGGCAGGGTGGGCTGGCCGGCGGCGCGGGCGGCCTCCACCTCGGCGGCGCGGGCGCGCAGCGCGGCGTTGTCCGGCTCCACGGTCAGGGCGTAGCGGGCGTTGCTGGCGGTGTATTCGTGGCCACAGCAGACCAGCGTCTCCGGCGGCAGCGGCTTCAGCAGCGAGAGGGCGCGGAACATGTCGGCGGCCGTGCCTTCCAGCAGCCGGCCGCAGCCGAGCGAGAACAGCGTGTCGCCGCAGAGCAGCACGGCGCCCTCGGGGAAGTGGAAGGCGATGTGGCCGATGGTGTGGCCGGGGCTGTCGATCACCGTGCCGGCGGTGGCGCCCACCAGCACCGTGTCGCCCGGCTGCACCGCCTGGTCGAGCTTCGGCAGGCGGTGCGCGTCGGCCGCGGCGCCGATCACCTTGCTGCCGTAGCGGGCGCGGATCTCCGCCACCCCGTCGATGTGGTCGGCATGGTGATGGGTGAGCAGGATGATGTCGCAGCGCCCGCCCGCCGCCTCCAGCGCCTCGATCACCGGCGCGGCCTCGCCCGGGTCGCAGACCGCGATGGTGCCGGTGGCGCCGTCGCGCAGCATCCAGGCATAGTTGTCGGACAGGCAGGGCACGGCCTGGACGGTCACGGACATCGCGGATCTCCTCGTTTGCGGCGCCCCGGCGGATGCTTCAGGGACGTGTCACACCTCGAACGAGGCCCTATATCAGCCCTATGAGCGACGAGGTCCACGCCGGCATCCCCGCCGAGTTCCATGGGTACCGGGAATTCTACGCCTCGGCCACGGGGCGGGTTGCCGCGCGCCTGGTGCGGGACCGCCTGCAGCGCATCTGGCCCGCCCTGCCGGGGCGGCAGCTCCTGGGCCTCGGCCATGCCGCGCCCTATCTGCGCCTGTGGCGCGACGAGGCGGCGCGGGTGCTCTGCGCCAGCCTGCCCGAGACGGACGCGGCGCCCTGGCCGCCCGGTGCCCCCGGCCTCGCCGCGCGGGTGGAGGAAGGCGCGCTCCCCTTCCCCGACCTCAGCTTCGACAACGTGCTGCTGGTGCACGGGCTGGAGGGCTCGGAGAATGCCCGCCGCATGCTGCGCGAGGTGTGGCGCGTGCTGAAGGACGAGGGGCGGGTGCTGATCGTGGCGCCCAACCGGCGCGGCGTCTGGGCGCATCTGGACAGCACGCCCTTCGGCCAGGGGCGGCCCTACTCGCCCGGCCAGCTCACCCGCCTGCTGGAGCGCAACCTCTACACCGTGACGCGTCGGGACAAGGCGCTGTTCATCCCGCCCTTCCAGACGCGGCTGCTGCTGCGCGGCGCGCGGGTGTGGGAAGGCGCGGGGCGGGCCCTGGCGCCGCGCTTCGCGGGGGTGGTGATCGTCGAGGCGCGCAAGGAGCTCTACGGCGTCATGCCCAAGGGGACCGCCGCCACGGCGGCGGCGCGCGCGCCGGGGCGGCGCGTGCTGGTGCCCGCCGGCGCCTGAGCGGGCGGGCCGGGCGCGGCGCGCTACCGCGGCGCGGCGTCCTCCAGCATGGCGCGCACCTTGGCCGCCAGCGCGCCGAGGGCGAAGGGCTTGCCGATCACGTCCATGCCCGCCTCCATGCCACCCTCCTCCATCCAGGCGCTGTCGGCGTAGCCGGTCATGAACAGCACCGGCATCTCCGGCCGCGTGGCGCGCGCCCGGGCCGAGAGTTGGCGCCCGTTCAACCCCGGCAGGCCGACATCAGTCACCATCAGGTCGATCCGCTCGTCGCTGGTCAGCAGGGTCAGCGCCGCCGGGCCATCGGCCGCCTCGCGCGTCACATAGCCCAGCTCGCCCAGCGCATCGGTCACCAGCAGGCGCACCGCCGGCTCGTCCTCCACCACCAGCACCACCTCGCCGCCGCCCTGGGGCGGCTCCAGCACCGCCACGCCCTGCGCCTCGTCCGCCACGCTCTCCTCCGCCACGGGCAAATAGAGCTCCACCCGGCAACCATGGCCGGGGCGGCTGTGCAGCCGCACATAGCCGCCGGACTGGCGGATGAAGCCGTAGATCATCGCCAGCCCCAGCCCGGTGCCCTGCCCGGGCGGCTTGGTGGTGAAGAACGGCTCGAAGACACGCGCCAACACCTCCGGCGGCATGCCGATTCCGGTGTCGCTGACGGCGATGCGCACATAGGTGCCAGGGCGCGCCTCGGCATGGCGCTGCGCCTCCTGCGCGGTCAGCCGGGCGGGGGCTGTCTCGATGGTCAGGGCGCCGCCCTGCGGCATGGCGTCGCGCGCGTTGATCACCAGGTTGAGCAGCGCGCTCTCCAGCTGGTTGGCATCGGCGCGGGCCAGCGGCAGGTCGGGCACGGGCAGCACGCGCAGCACCACCTGCTCGCCCAGCGTGCGGGTGAGCAGCTCCTGCAGCGAGTCGATCAGCGCGTTCACGTCGAGCGGGCGGCTGTCCGGCGCGTGCTGGCGGGAGAAGGCCAGCAGCCGGTTGGTCAGCGCCGCGGCGCGCCGGGCGGAGCCGGAGGCGCCTTCCAGGTAGCGGCGCAGCGCGACCGTGTCGCCCTGGTCCAGCCGCCGCCGCATGATGTCGATCGAGCCGATGATGCCGGTCAGCATGTTGTTGAAGTCGTGCGCGATGCCACCGGTGAGCTGGCCCACCGCCTGCATCTTCTGCGCCTGGCGCAGCGCCGCCTCGGCGCGCTGGCGCTCCAGCATCTCGGCGCGCAGGTCCTCGGTGCGGCGCTCCACCCGGCGCTCCAGCGCCGCCTCGGTGGCCTTGCGGGCGCTGATGTCCTGCACCACCGCCACCACCATCTCCGGCGCGCCGGCGGCGTCATGCGCCACCGAGAGGCTGCTGTTGGTCCACACCACGCCGCCATCGGGCCGCACGTAGCGGCGCTCGATGATCAGCGAATCCGAGCGGCTGACCCGCTCCAGCGCGGCCACGACGTCGCGCCGGTCGTCGGGATGGGCCAGCTCCTGCTTGCGGAACTGCCGCAGCTCCGGCCAGGGTCGCCCGACGATGGCGCAGTATCGCTCATTGGCGGCGATGTAGCGGCCGTTCAGCTCGGCGAAGGCGATGCCGACGACGTCCTGGTTGAAGATGGTGGAAAGGCGCTCCTCCAGGCCCCGCACCGTCTCGCGCGTGTGCTGGCGTTCCCGCACCACGGCGGTGACATCCTCGGCCTGGACGACGATGTGCAGCAGCGACCCGGCCGGGTCGCGCACGGGCACGCAGGCGATGTTCCACCAGCGCTCCTCGAGGCTCCCCGCCGGCCCCCACAGCGCGTAGCGCAGGTGGCGCAGGCGCTCGGGCTCGCCGGTCTTCAGCACGCGGGCGAGCGCGGCGCGCAGCGCGGTGATGCCGGGCGCCTGCGGATCGCTGTCGGTGAAGACGACGAAGAAGGGCTGCCCCAGTATCGCCTCGCGCTGTACCATGGCGACGCGGAGATGCTCCTCGCTCGCGGCGAGGATGCGGAGGGAGGGCTCCGCGGACAGCAGCAGGAAGCTTCCCGGCAATGCCTCGTAGACCCGGCGGTAGTCGACCTGCGGAGCGGGCGACATGCCTCAGTCCTCTCCTGACGCGCGGATCAGCAAGACGGCACGGGGCGACGCATCACCCGGCAACTGCGTGGAGGCGGCCGCGTTCCGCCCGCGAACCGACAAGGAGTTCTCGCATGGGTTTCCTGGCCCGCACCCTGATCACCGCTTTCGCTTTCTGGTGTGCCGACATGCTCATCGAGGGCATCAGCTTCACCGGGCCGTTCAATCTGGTGCTGGCGGCCATCGTGTTCGGCATCGTCAACGCGCTGATCCGCCCGGTGTTGCTGCTGCTGTCGCTGCCGCTCACGATCATCACCCTCGGCCTGTTCACACTCGTGGTCAATGCGGCGATGGTCGGACTGACCGCGCTGCTGATGCCGGGCATGCGCGTCGACGGGTTCTGGGCCGCCTTCTTCAGCGCCATCATCGTCGCGGTTGTGTCGTGGATCGTCAATCGCGTGATGAGCGACGGGGAGAGCGCCGCGGCACGCTGAGCGCGTGCCGGGCCGGCCGGCGGAAATCCCTGCCGCCATAAGGCTGGCGGGCGGGCCGGGCCCGCCCGCCCGGCTCAATACATGTGCTGCCCACCATTGATGGACAGCGTCGAGCCCGTGATAAAATCCGCGTCATCGGCTGTCAGGAAGCAGACGCCACGGGCGATATCCTCCGCATGGCCGAGCCGGCCCACGGGAATCCGCGCGATGATCTTCTGCAGCACGTCCTCCGGCACGGCGCGCACCATCTCGGTGTCCACATAGCCGGGCGCGATGGCGTTGACGGTGATGCCGACGCGGGCGCCTTCCTGCGCCAGCGCCTTGGTGAAGCCGTGGATGCCGGACTTGGCGGCGGCATAGTTCACCTGGCCGTACTGGCCCGCCTGGCCATTGATCGAGCCGATGTTGACGATGCGGCCGAACTTGCGCGCCGTCATCCCCTCCCACACCAGCTTGGCGAGGTTGAAGCAGGAGCCGAGGTTGGTGTCGATCACATCGTCCCACATCTTGCGGTCCATGCGCTTCATGGTCCCGTCGCGGGTGATGCCGGCGTTGTTCACCAGGATCTCGATGGCGCCGTGCTCGGCCTCGATCCTGGCCACCGCCGCCTGGCACGCCTCGAAGTCGGAGACGTCGAACTTGACGGTGGGGATGCCGGTCCGCTCGGTGAAGGCTGCCGCGGCGGCGTCGTTGCCGGCATAGGAGGCGACTACCTTGCGGCCGGCCTTCTGCAACTGCTCGCTGATCGCAGCACCGATGCCGCGCTGACCACCGGTGACGAGGGCCACTCGTGCCATAGGCGAAGTCCTCCTTGCTCTCTTTGGGGGCGCCGCGCGGGGAACCGCGCGGCGTCACGAACGCATGGCATCACAGCGGAACGCCGGACGCCATGTCATTGTTCGAAATCAAGCGGGATGAAGAAGAGGGGACGGCTTCAGCGCAGCGGCAGGGCGTACATCAGCCCGCCACGCGTCCAGAGGTCGTTCAGGCCGCGCTCCAGCCCGATGGGCGAGCCCTTGCCCAGGGTGCGGTCGAACACCTCGCCATAGTTCCCGACCTGCCGGATCACCTGGTACGCCCAGTCCTCGGGCAGGGCGAGCGCCTTGCCGAAGCCCGGCGTCACGCCGAGCAGGCGCATCACGTTCGGGTCCTGCGCGCCGCGCATCTGCTCCACATTGGCGCGGCCGACACCGAGCTCCTCCGCCTCGACCATCGCCGCCAGCGTCCAGGCGACGATGTCGCGCCATTCCTCGTCGCCATGCCGCACCATCGGGCCGAGCGGCTCCTTGCTGATGCGCTCGGGCAGGATGACATGCGCCGCCGGCTCGCGCAGCGCCGAGACGCGCAGCGCGGCGAGCTGCGAGGCATCGGTGGTCATCGCGTCGCAGCGGCCGGCCTGGTAGGCGGCGGTCATCTCGTCCATCGAGCCGAGCACCACGGGCTGGATGCGCAGCTTCTCGCGCCGGGCGAAATCGCCGAGGTTCAGCTCGCTGGTCGAGCCGGGCAGCACGCAGACCGTGGCGCCGTCGAGCTGCTTCGCGCCGGTGATGCCGCTGGCCTTCGTCACCACGAAGCCCTGCCCGTCGTAGAAGTTCACCCCCGCCATGTTGAAGCCGAGGGCGGTGTCGCGCATCAGCGTCTGGGTGACGTTGCGGGCCAGCACGTCGATCTCGCCCGATTGCAGGGCGACGAAGCGGGTCTGGTAGGTGGTCGGCACGAAGCGCACCTTCGCCGCGTCGCCCAGCGTGGCGGCGGCCACGGCGCGGCAGAAATCGGCGTCCAGCCCCTGATAGTTGCCCTGGCTGTCGGGCGCGGAGAACCCCGCCACCCCGCTGTTGACGCCGCAGACGAGCTGGCCCCGTGCCTTCACCCCCTCCAGCGTCGGCCCGGCCAGGGCGGGCGTCGCCGCAAGGAACGGCAACAGGGACAGCATGCGGATCAGGGGACGCAGCATCGAGTCGCTCCGAAGGATTCGCATGAGCCTATGGGGAGCGCCCAGGCCAAGCCAAGGCCTGACGACAGGGAGGTTTGGTTGTTGATATCGGCACCGTCATGGTTTAATCACGAGATTGTGAACACGCCTTCTCCTGCTTTTCCTCTCACCCCAGGGTCGCGTTCCATGGCCTCTCCCGCCACCGCCGACACCTCTTCCCTCCAGCAGAAGCTGCGCATCGACCAGGAGGCGCTCCTGCTGATGCTCTCCTACATCGAGGCCGAGTGCGCGCGGCTCGGCGCGCGCGAGGCGGCGCACCACGCGGCGCTGGCGGCCGCCCTGCTGCCGCAGGCAGGGTCCTGGAATGCGTCCATGCCGGCCCTGCCGCAGTAGCGCGGGGCAGCGGGAGGCGGTGCCGCGAGGATGGCGGTTTCCGCTGGCCCCTGCAGGCCGCAGGATGTTAAGCGGCGGCCCCATCGCAATCTCGGGTATTTTATCGCCATGGACACTCCGATCGCCGCGGTCCTCTGGACCCACCAGGCGCAACGCGACCTGGCCGCCGTGCTCCGGCTGCTGAGCCACGCCGAGCGCTGCTGCCTGGATGCCGGCTCCGAGGACGCGGCCAGCCTGGTGGCCGAGGCGATGTCCGTGCTGGCGCGCGACGGCGCCGCGCGCAAGATGGCGGCCTGAGCGGCCTCTCGCCCCCCGCGCGCCGCGGGGGGCCGGGCCGCCCTATTCGGCGGCCATCGGCGGTGCCCCACCACCCGCCACGCCCTGTGGCAGGGCCGCGGGCCGCGGGCCGCCTGCCATCCAGTCCAGCAGCTCCACCGTGTGGATGGCCGGCATCGCCTCGCCGCCGAGCTGCGTCAGGCAGCCGATATTGCCGCTGGCGATCACCGCCCCTCCGGTGCGCCGCAGATTCTCCAGCTTGCGCGCCTTGAGCTGCCCGGCGATCTCGGGCTGCATCAGGTTGTAGGTGCCGGCCGAGCCGCAGCAGAGATGCGGCTCGGCCGGCTCCTTCACCGTGAAGCCCGCCTTCAGCAGCAGCTGCTTCGGCACCGCGGTGATCCTCTGCCCGTGCTGCAGGCTGCAGGCGGCGTGGTAGGCCACCGTCAGGCCCGGCGCGGGCCGGCTCGGCGCGTAGCCGAACTGCTGCAGCACCTCCGAGACATCCTTCGCCCGCGCCGCCACGGCGGCGGCGCGCGCCGCCCAGGGCTCCGGCTCCTCGCGGAACATGAAGCCGTAATCCTTCACCGTGGTGCCGCAGCCCGAGGCGTTCACCACGATGGCGTCCAGCCCCTCGCCATCGATCTCGCGCGTCCAGGCGGCGATGTTGGCGCGGGCGAGCGCCATGGCCGGGTCGTGCTGGCCCATGTGGTGGTTCAGCGCGCCGCAGCAGCCCTGCTCCGCCGTCACCACCACCTCGAGCCCCATGCGGGTCAGCAGCCGGATGGTGGCCTCGTTGATCGAAGGCGCCAGCACCGTCTGCGCGCAGCCGGTGAGCAGCGCCACGCGGCCGCGCCGCGCGCCCTCGGCACGGTGGATGCGCGGCGCCTGCGAGTCGCTCGCCGAGGGCAGGCTCGCGGGTGCCAGCGACAGCATGGCCCGCAGCCGGCGCGCCGTGCTGCCCTGGCCGGGGATCAGCCCGCCCAGCGGGCGGGCCAGCCGCGCCGCCGCCAGCGCCGCGCGGAAGCGGCGTGGATAGGGCAGCGTGGCGCCCAGCACCCGGCGCAGCATCCGCTCCGGCCAGGGGCGGGTGTAGCTTTCCTCGATGTAGCGGCGGGCATGGTCCACCAGATGCATGTAGTGCACGCCGGAGGGACAGGTCGTCATGCAGGAGAGGCAGGAGAGGCAGCGGTCGACATGCCGCACCACCGCCTCGGTGGCCGGCTTGCCGCTTTCCAGCATGTCCTTGATCAGGTAGATGCGGCCACGCGGCGAATCCAGCTCGTCGCCCAGCAGCACGAAGGTCGGGCAGGTGGCGGTGCAGAAGCCGCAATGCACGCAGCTGCGCAGGATGGTGTTGGATTCGCGCGTGTCGGGGTCGGCGAGCTGCGCGGGCGAAAAGCTGGTTTGCATCGGTGGGTCCGTTCCTTGCCCGCCAGGGTGGGAAGGTTGGGGAAAGGATGCAAGCCGGATCGGGTGCGCTTCAAAAAAGCATCCGGTTCATAAATTTTGTAGCAACATACCAACCCTAAGTTGCATCCAGGAAAGCCCGGGACGGGCTTTGCTCCCTGGAGGACAACGTGATTATCCAGCCTACGCCACGCCCCGAAACCAATCCTGTTTCTGTCCCATCCTACCCCGTGCTGGGCGGCAGTTCCGAGGTGGCGCGCCAGGCTCGGCTGATGGAGATCTACCGGCCGGACACCCGCGTCGCGCAGGAGCCCGTCCGCCGCGCCCCCTCCTGGTTCGACCGCGCCTGAGACCCTCCGCCCGCTGGACAGGGTGAAGGCCGGCTGACAGGCTCGGACACTCCTGTCGAGGGAGTGTTGCCATGGTCAGGACTGCCGGCGCCGACGCCCTGCGCGGCCTGCTCCAGGTGGCCGGCCTGCCCGGGGCCCTGCTCGGCCAGGCCCGGCTGGAGGGCGAGGACCCGGTCCAGCCATCCTCCTTCCATGTCGGCGCCGCGGCGCAGGCCAGCATCGCCGCCGCCGCCCTCGCCGCCGCCGAGATCCACCGCCAGCGGGGCGGGCAGGCGCAGGCGGTGCGCGTCTCCATGCGCCACGCCGCCGCCGAGTTCCGCAGCGAGCGCCATCTCCGCCTGGATGGCGCCCTGCCGCCGGACCCCTGGGATGCCATCGCCGGGCTCTACCGCTGCGGCGATGGCGGCGCGGTGCGGCTGCACACCAACTTCCCCCATCACCGGGCGGGCATGCTGCGCCTGCTGGGCGAGCCGCCCGCCACGCGCGAGGGAGTGGCCGCCGCCCTGCGCGGCTGGCGCGCCCTGGAGCTGGAGGAGGCGGCCGCCACGGCCGGGCTCTGCGCCGCCGCGCCGCGCGGCACCGCGGAATGGGCCGCGCACCCGCAGGCCGCGGCCCCGGCCGGGCAGCCGCCCCTGCTGCTGGAGCGAATCGGCGCGGCGCCGCCCACGAAGCTGCCGCCGCTCGCCACGCGGCCGCTCGCGGGCCTGCGCGTCGTGGAGATGACGCGCATCATCGCCGGGCCGGTGGCCGGGCGCTGCCTCGCCGCGCATGGGGCGGAGGTGCTGCACATCGGCGCCGCCCACCTGCCAACCATCCCGGCGCTGGACATGGACACCGGCCGCGGCAAGCGCCGCCTGCTGCTCGACCTGCGCCAGCCGGCGGAGAAGGCGGCGCTGGAGGAGCATGTGCGGGGCGCGGATGTGTTCCTGCAATCCTATCGCCCCGGCGCGCTGGCGGCACGCGGCGTCTCGCCGGAGGCGCTGGCGGCGCTGCGGCCAGGGCTGATCTGCGCCAGCCTCTCCGCCTACGGCCATCTCGGCCCCTGGACGGGGCGGCGCGGCTTCGATTCGCTCGTGCAGACGGCCACCGGCTTCAACCAGGACGAGGCGGAGGCCGCCGGCACGCCGGATTCGCCACGCCCCCTGCCCTGCCAGGCGCTGGACCACGCCTCAGGCTACCTGCTGGCGCTGGGCATCCAGGCCGCGCTGCTGCGCCGGGCGGAGGAGGGCGGCTCCTGGCATGTGCGCGTCTCCCTCGCCGCCACCGGGCAGTGGTTGCGCGGGCTGGGGCGGGTGGAAGGCGGGCTGGCGGCGCAGGACCCGGGACAGGAGGATGTCGCCGGCCTGCTGGAGGAGCGGGACAGCCCGCTCGGGCGCGTCAGCGCCATCCGGCACGCGGCGGAGATGGAACGCACGCCGGCGGGCTGGGATTGAAGAAGGCCAGGGGAAGGAATTCCCCTGGCCTTCTTCTTTCTTCTGCCGGTTCAGGCGCGCAGGCGGCCGGGGTTGAGAATGCCCATCGGGTCCATCACCGCCTTCACGCGGGCGCCGATGGCAGCCAGGGCGGCCGGTTCCTCCGGCACCACCGGCACGGCCGCCCGCAGCGAATCCGGGGCGCGGAACAGGGTGAAGGTGCCACGCGCGGCCTGCGCCGCCGCCATCACCGCCCGGTGCGCCGCCTCCGTCGCGGGGCCGGCCACCCAGACCAGGCCGCCGCCCCAATCCAGCAGCAGCCGGGCGCCGAAACCGTCCTCCAGGGCACGGGCCACGCCGGGGGCGGCGGTCGGCTTCACCGAGAGGCGCCACACCGCCTGCTCCGGCGCCGCCTCCAGCAGGGCGGCGTCGCGCACGGCGCGCCACAGCGCCAGCGAGTCCTCGCCCTCCACCAGCGATACCGTGCCATGCCCGGCCAGCAGGCCGCGCAGCGCCCCCGCGCGGTGCGGCAGGAACTGAAAAAAATCCTCCAGCCGCAGCAGCGCCACGGGGCCATCCAGCCCGAGGCCCGGCGCGCCGCGCGGCAGCAGCGCCGCGCCGCTGACGCCGAAGGGGCTGCCCAGCCCCGCCGAGAGCGCCCGCACCCCCGCCGCCAGCTCCGCAACCCGCACCGCGAGCGTCAGGCTGCCTTCCGGGCGCGGCGCCAGCTTCAGCGTGATCTCGGTCAGCACGCCGAGCGTGCCGTGGCTGCCGGCCAGCAGCTTGCAGAGGTCGAGCCCCGTGACGTTCTTGTGCACCCGCCCGCCGGAGCGAATCACCTCGCCATCGCCCGTCACGGCGCGCACGCCCAGCACCTGGTCGCGCAGCGCGCCGCCAGGGCCGATCCGGCGCGGCCCCGAGAGATGGGCCGCCACCATGCCGCCCAGCGTCGCCGGCCGGTCGGCACCGAACAGGGCGGAGAAATCCGGCGGCTCGGCGGGCAGCATCTGGCCCTGCGCGGCCAGCGCCGCCTCGATCTCCGGCATCGGCGTGCCGGTGCGGGCGGAGAGCACCAGCTCGGCCGGCTTGTTCAGGGTGATGCCGGTGAGGCCGCGCGTGGAGAGGGTGCGGGCGGCCTGCACCGGGCGCAGGCTGGCGCGGCGCGTGCCGTTCCCCTCAATGGCCAGCGGCAGCCGGGCGGCGGCGGCCTCGCGCACCGCCTCGGCGAGGCTCGCCTCGTCGGGCGGCAGCAGGAGATCGGTCATGGAAGGTCGGTCTCCGGGCTTCAGGCGGCGCGCGGGGTGGTGGCCGCCGCGGGCAGCCCGTCCAGCGGAAAGACCTTGGCCGGGTTCAGCAGCCAGGCGGGGTCGAAGGCGCTCTTGATGGCGCGCTGCCGGTCCAGCTCCGCGCGCGTGAACTGCACGCCCATCAGGTCGCGCTTCTCGACGCCAACGCCATGCTCGCCCGTCAGGCAGCCCCCCACCTCGACGCAGAGCGTTAGGATGTCGGCGCCGAAGGCCTCGGCCTTGCGGAAGCTCTCCGGATCGTTGGCGTCGAACATGATCAGCGGGTGCAGGTTGCCGTCGCCGGCGTGGAAGATGTTGGCCACCTGCAGCCCGTAGCTCTCGCTCATCTCGCCGATGCGGCGCAGCACATGCGGCAGCTCGCCGGTTGGGATGGTGCCGTCCATGCAGAGATAGTCCGGGCTGATCCGCCCCACCGCGCCGAAGGCGCCCTTGCGGCCCTTCCAGATGGCCAGGCTTTCCTCCGCCGTCTCCGCCACGCGCAGGCTGATCGGGTCGAAGCGGCCGCAGATTTCTTTCAGTTTTCCGAGCAGGATGTCCTGCTCTTCCAGGTTGCCTTCCACCTCGATGATCAGCAGGGATTCGGCATCGAGCGGGTAGCCGGCATGGGCGAAGGCCTCGCAGGCATGGATGGCCGGCCGGTCCATGAATTCCAGCGCGACGGGGATGATGCCGCTGCCGATGATGGCATCCACCACCTGCCCGGCTACCTCGTTGCTGCGGAAGGCGGCCAGCATGGCGCGCGCCCCTTCCGCCGCGCGCAGGATACGCACCGTGACCTCAGTGACGAGGCCGAGCTGCCCCTCCGAGCCGGTGATGAGGCCCAGCCAGTCATAGCCCGCCGCGTCGAGATGCCCGCCGCCGATCTCGATCACCTCCCCCTCGATGGTGACGAAGGTGACGCCCAGCAGGTTGTTGGCCGTCACGCCGTATTTCAGGCAGTGCGCGCCGCCCGAATTCATCATCACATTGCCGCCGATCATGCAGGCGAGCTGGCTGGAGGGGTCGGGCGCGTAGAAGAAGCCTTCCGCCGCCACCGCCTGGGTGATGCCGAGATTGGTGACGCCAGCCTCCACCACGGCGAGGCGGTTGTCGTAATCCACCTCCAGGATGCGGTTCATCCGCATCAGCCCGATGACCACCGCATCGGCCAGCGGCAGGGCGCCGCCGGAGAGGCTGGTGCCCGCCCCGCGTGGCACCACGCGGATGCCGTTCTGGTGGCAATAGCGCAGCACCGCCGCCACCTGCGCCGTGCTGGTGGGCAGCACCACGGCCAGCGGCGGCTGGCGGTAGGCGGAAAGCCCGTCCGTCTCATAGGCCTTGAGGCGCGTCTCGTCGCCGATGACGCCGTGGCCCAGGGCGGTGTCCGGCACCAGGGCGCGCAGGGCGGCGACGATCTCCGCCCGCCGCGCCAGCACGGCCGGGTTCGGGGGGGGCAGCTCGATCATCGGTCGGGTCCTCGCGCCAGTCTCGTTGCTGCGGAGGATGGGCCGCGGGCCGGCGCCGGGCAAGCAGCACGCGCACGCAAAAACGACGCCATGGTGCGCACCACGGCGTCGTTTTCAGGCGGAAGAAGCCTGCTGCAACCGCCCGCGAGGGGCGGCGCCGGATATCAGCCCTGGCGGGCCTTCAGCCGGGGGTTCTTCTTGTTCAGCACGTACAGGCGGCCACGGCGGCGCACCAGCACACAGTTCTTGTCGCGCGTCTTGGCGCTCTTCAGGCTGTTACGGATTTTCATGGGGCACCCTCTTAGAGCGGGCGCGTTTAGGGGCCGGGGGCGCGAATGTCAATCACGGCGTGGCGCGCGCGGCGGCATCTCCGGATGCGCCGCAGGGCCACGCCGGCCACCACGCAGCGCGCGCAGCAGGTCCAGCTTCCAGCCGCGCAGACCCACGGCGCCCATGGCCCGGTATTGCTGCCGCCGCACCGCGCCCTGCGCCAGCGCCCTGACGATCCGTCCGATCGTGCCTGCCACAACCTGTCTCCCTTGTCATGAAATGGACAAGGGCAGAACGGCCCGGGGCGGCGGAGGGTTGCCTTCAGCCGGCGCTTCCAGGCTGCGCTCCGACTCGACGGGGGCGGAGACGGGGGCGGCGATGGCGGCCGCCACCGCCGGCACCATGTTGCGGAACTCCGCCGCGCGGGGCGAGCGCGCGCGCCAGGCCAGGCCCAGCCCGCGCCCCTGCGGCGTCTCCAGCGGGCGCAGCGCCACGTTGGCGCCGGCCAGCACGCCGCCTTCCACCGCCAGCCGCGGCAGCAGCGTGACGCCGAGGCCGCCGGCCACCATCTGCACCAGCGTGTGCAGGCTGGTGGCGGCGAAGGTCTCGCCGGCACCCGGCAGGCTGCAGGCGGCCAGGGCGTGGTCGCGCAGGCAGTGGCCGTCCTCCAGCAGCAGCAGCCGCTCCGCCCCCAGCGCGGCCAGCGGCACGGCGGGCGCCGCCGCCAGCCGGTGCCCCTGCGGCAGGGCGACGATGAACGGGTCCTCCGCCACCCGCACCACCTCCGCCTCCGGCAGCAGGGCGGGCAGCGCCAGCAGCAGCAGGTCCAGCCGCCCGGCCGCCAGGTCCTCGGCCAGCCGCTCGGTCAGGTCCTCGCGCAGCCAGAGTTGGAGGCGGGGAAAGGCCTGGCGCAGCGCCGGCATCAGCCGCGGCAGCAGGAAGGGGCCGATGGTCGGGATCACGCCCAGGCGCAGCGGGCCGGAGAGCGGGTCGCGCGCCGCCGCCGCCGTCTCGGCCACGGCCGCCAGCGCCGAGAGGGCGGCGCGGGCGCGGCGCACCAGCTCCAGCCCCAGCGGGGTGAAGACCGGGCGCTTGCCCGGGCCGCGCTCGAGGATGGCGGCGTCGAGCTGGCGTTCCAGCGCGATGATGCCGGCCGAGAGGGTGGACTGGGTCACCGCGCAGGCCGCGGCGGCCCGCCCGAAATGGCCGAGATCGGCCAGGGCGACGAGGTAGCGGAGTTGCTGCGGGCTGGGGAGGATGGTCATCGATCCAGACGATGATTGTATCGAAAACTATTCATTGGCATGTGTGCGTTGCAGCATACATAACAAGCCACGGCCGGGGCAGGCGCGATCCTGCCCCCGCATGAAAAGCTGTCATTGGGGGTAACCACGCATGCTGACTGTTGGCGACAAGTTTCCCGCCTTCAACCTGACCGCCGTGAAGGGTGGCCCGGAAGGTCTGGAAGGCCCCGGCAAGTCCTTCGTCGACATCTCCAACGAGTCGGACGCCGGCAAGTGGAAGATCGTCTTCTTCTGGCCGAAGGACTTCACCTTCATCTGCCCGACCGAGATCGCGGCCTTCGGCAAGCTGAACCAGGAGTTCGAGGACCGTGACGCCGTCGTCTACGGCGCCTCGACGGACAGCGAGTTCGTGCACCTGAACTGGCGCGTCTACAACAAGGACATCCACGACCTGCCCTTCCCGATGCTGGCCGATGTGAAGCGCGAGCTTTCCACCGCGCTCGGCATCCTGGACAAGCAGGCCGGCGTCGCGCTGCGCGCCACCTTCATCGTCGATCCCGAGGGCACCATCCAGTGGGCCTCGGTGAACGGCCTGAACGTCGGCCGCAACCCGCAGGAAGTGGTCCGCGTGCTCGACGCGCTGCAGACCGATGAGCTCTGCCCCTGCAACTGGAACAAGGGCGGCGACACGCTGAAGCCCGCCGAGCTGTTCCAGGCCGCCTGAGACCGGAAGCGGGCCGGCGCCACGGCGCCGGCCAGCACCCGGCCCCGCCTCCCCCCGGCCACGCCGGGGGGCAAGGCTTCCGGGGCCCGGTGCGCCGAACCGGCGGGCTGCTCGCCGGCTCCGCCCATCGTCTTCCCCACGCCCGACCCGCCCCGATCCCCCCGATCCCGGAGGACACCCCATGTCGCTCGAAGCCCTGCGCGCGCGCCTGCCCGACTATGCCCGCGACCTGAAGCTGAACCTCGGCAGCCTGGCCACCGAGCCGGTGCTGGACACGCAGAAGCTGGCCGGCACCTTCGTCGCCAGCGCCATCGCCAGCCGCAACGCCGAGGTGATCCGCGCCCTCGTCGCCGAGTTTGGCCCGAAGCTCTCGCCCGAGGCGCTGACCGCCGCCAAGGCCGCCGCCGCCATCATGGGCATGAACAACATCTACTACCGCTTCACCCATCTGGTGGGCGGCGACTATCCGGGCCTGCCGGCCAAGCTGCGGATGAACGTCATCGGCAAGCCGGGCGTCGAGAAGGTGGATTTCGAGCTCTGGTCGCTCGCCGTCTCCGCCATCAATGGCTGCGGCATGTGCATGGAGAGCCATGAGAAGGTGGTGAAGCATGGCGGCGTGAGCACCGAGCAGGTGCAGGCCGCGGTGCGCATCGCCGCCGTGGTGCATGCCGTGGCCGGCCTGCTGGACGCCGAGGAAGCCCTCGCCGCCTGACCCCGCCGCAACGGGCCGTCTGCCCGGATGCTGTGCAAAGCCCCGCCCAGGCTTATGGCCTGTGCGGGGTTTTTTGTCGTGCAACCCGGCAGCCGCCCGCTTGTTATGCAAAGTGCGCATGAGGGCTCGCTGAAAACGCAGGCAAAACTCGTGTTGCAGCGCGAAAAACCGCTTGCACACGAATGATCGCCCGCCTATCTTCCCTCTCGCAGCAACGCACTGCGTTGTTGTCTTTCTTGGACGTTTCCTCCCTAAACTCGGCGGTGCTTCGGCACCGCCTTTTTTTTGCCCGCGCGCCGGCCACGGAAGGGCGCGCCGCGCGCAGGCCGGCCCTCAGCCGCGCAGGAAGGCCCAGTCCATCCGCGTCAGCGCCGCGATCATCGCCGTCAGGTCGCGCTGCAGCTGGCCCATGCCGGGCAGGCGCTCGATCGCCGCCTCGTCCATGTAGAGGCTGCGCGCCATCTCGATCTGCAGCACATGCACCGCCTCGCGCGGGCGGCCGTAATGGCGCGTCACGTAGCCGCCGGCATAGGGGTCGTTGCGCCGCACCCGGTAGCCCATCGACCAGAGCTGCTCCTCCACCCGCCGCACGGCGCGCGGCGCGCAGGCGGTGCCATGGGCGTCACCCAGCACCATGTCGGGCGCGTTCGGCGGATGCGCGGGGTGGGTGGGCATCGAATGGCAGTCCACCACCAGGCAGCAGCCGAACAGCGCCTTGGATTCGGCGATCAGCCCGGAAAGCGCGCCATGATAGGGCTGCCAGCAGCGCTGCACCCGCTCCTCCGCCTCGCGGAAGGGCAGGCGGCGGCGGTAGACCGGCTCGCCGCTGGCGACGATGCGGGCGATGGTGCCGAGCCCCGCCCCCACCCGCGGGCTGGCGCTGTTCACCCAGGAAGGCAGCGGCCCGTCGAACATCGCCGGGTCCAGCTCCCAGGGCTCGCGGTTGGCGTCGCAATAGACGCGCGGGAAGGTGGCGGCGAGCAGCGGCGCGCCGTGCAGAGGCGCGGCGGCGAACAGCTCGTCGACGAAGCCATCCTCCGAGCGGCGCACCGACAGCGCGTCGAGCCGCGATTCGGCGAGGAAGGCGGCCGGGTAGTCCCGCCCCGAATGCGGCGAGGCGAACACCAGCGGCGCCCGCCACGCATCGGGGCGCGAGAGCAGGAAGGGGCCGGGGTGCTGCTGCCCCGCGGGAAGCGTCAGAGGAAGATCCATGATCCGGCCGCATCAAGCCATAGCGCAACCCTGCTGTCACGACTCGCGGGGCCGCAAAGCTTTTGCCGTCCCCGCGCAATCACCCCTTGCCAGCCCGCCCCCGCCGCGATAGTTACCCGCCCCGACCGGAATGGGCGCGTAGCTCAGCGGGAGAGCGTCCCCCTGACACGGGGAAGGTCACAGGTTCAATCCCTGTCGCGCCCACCATCCCGGTCCATACCCCTGATCAGCCCGCCTCCCGCCGGAAGCGGGCTTTTTCGTGCCCGGTCTCCGCCCCCCCCGCAGCTCGTTGCGCGCCGGACGGGAGATTTGAAACAAACATACCAGGGCATCGGCAAAAGCTTGCCGGAACTGTTGACCCCCGGGCTGCACCGCAGCAAACACGGCGCAGAAGCCTTCCGGGGGATCTCGTTCCATGCAACGCCGCCATCTGCTCCTGGCCGCCACGGCCGGCCTCGCCGCCCCTGCCCTGCCGCGCCTGGCGCGGGCGCAGGGCGCGGTCACCATGCGCCTGTCGCACCAGTTTCCGCCGAGCCACCAGCACGCCACCATCCTCGCCGCCTTCGCCGAGCGGGTGAAGGCGAAGAGCCAGGGCGCGATCGAGGTGCAGGTCTTCCCGGCGGAGCAGCTGGCCAAGGCGGGCGAGAACTTCCCCGGCGTGGCGCGCGGCGCCTTCGAGGCGGCGGCGGCGGTGAACTTCCAGTGGGGCAACACGCTGCCCGAGATGAACGTGCTGACGCTGCCCTACCTCTTCACCGAGCTGGAGCGGATCCGGAAGTTCCCCGGCTCCCCGGCGGCGCAGTACCTGGAGGGGCTGCTGCAGAAGCGCGCCGTGCGCAACCTGATGTGGCTCTACACCACGCGCCAGGCCATCTTCACCAGCAACCGCAAGCCGATCATCGCCACCGAGGACTTCAAGGGCCTCAAGATCCGCGGCCTGAACGCGCTGACCGACCATGCGCTGACCGCCGTGGGCGCCGCCCCCTCCGCCATGCCGGGGCCGGAGGTGCCGCAGGCGCTGCAATCGGGCGTGCTGGATGCGGGGCTCACGGATGTCTCCGCCGCCGTCTCCCGCCGCTTCTACGAGTTCCAGAAGTTCGGCACCGTCACGCCGTGGTTCTGCGTGTTCACCCATGTCTACGTGAACCCGCGCTGGTTCGACGGGCTTAGCCCTGCGCACCGCGCCATCATCGCCGAATCCGCCGCCCAGGCGGAGCGCGACCAGATCCCGCTCACCGAGGACGTGGCCGCCAAGGCCCTGGCCGAGCTGAAGGCCAAGGGCATGGCGGTGCACGAGCAGACCGAGGCCGAGCGCGCCGCCTGGAGCGGCGCCATGCAGAAGCCGGTGGTCGATGCCTTCCTGAAGCTGGCGCCGGAGGGCGGCGCCCGCGCCATCGAGCTGCTGCGCGCCCTGTGAGGCCGCCCGCCGGGACGGAACAGGCCGCGATGAGCCCGGCCGCGCGCGCCGTCTCGGCCGTGGCCGCGGCGGTGTCGCGCGCGGCGGCGGCGCTCGGGGCCGTGGCCACGGCGCTGTGCCTGGTGCTCGTCACCGTCTCGGTGGTGGCGCGCTACCTGGCCGGCCTGCCGCAGCCCTGGATCGACAAGACCGCCGGCTGGCTGGTGGTGGCGCTGGTGCTGCTGGCCGCGCCCGAGGCACAGCGGCGCTTCGAGCATATCGGCGTCGATGTGCTGACCAACGCCCTGCGCGGCCACGCGGCGCGCGGGGCGCGGCTCGTCTCCACCCTCTCGGTGGCGCTGGTGGCGGGCATCCTGCTGCATGCCGGGCTGGAGACGGTGGCCTTCAGCCGCATGATCGGCGTGATGACCGAGATCGACGGCGTGCCCGTCTGGTGGATCCAGGCGCTGCTGCCGCTGGGCGCGGCGCTGCTGATGGTGGTGGCGCTGGCGCAGTCGGTGGTGCTGGCGCTGGGCCAGGAGCCGGATTACCTGCCCGACGGGGCGGAGGAGTTGCCGCGCGACACGCTGGCGCGCGGCGAGTAAGGACACAGAGACCGCCCATGACCTTCCTGGCCCTGCTCGCGGCGCTGTTCGTCGTGCTCTATCTCGGCGTGCCGATGTTCGTGGCGCTGTTCCTGCTCCCGCTCGGCGTGCTGCTCTGGGTGGAGGGCGGCGTGCCGGCGCTGGGCGAGCTGGTGATCGGCCAGCTCGACGGCTACCTGCTGGTGGCCATCCCGCTCTTCATGCTGATGGCGCATGTCATGGTGCGCGGCCGGGTGGTGGACGACCTCTACGCCGCCGCCTTCGCGCTGCTGCGCGGGGTGCGCGGCGGCGTCGGCATCGCCACCGTCGCCGCCTGCACCATCTTCGCCGCCATCTCCGGTTCCTCGGTGGCCACGGCGCTCACCGTGGGCAAGATCGCCATTCCGCAGATGCTGCGCTACGGCATGAGCCGCAAGGGCGCCTTCGGCGTGGTGGCGGGCGGCGGCACGCTGGGCATCCTCATCCCGCCCTCGGCGCCGATGGTGCTCTACGCCTATGTCACCGAGACCAGCGTGGGCGCGCTGTTCCTGGCCGGGCTGCTGCCCGGGCTGATGATGGCCTGCGCCTTCGCACTCTACTGCTACCTGACGGAGGGCCGCGCCGTGGCGCCGGCCGACGACCCGCCGCCGGAGAACGCCGCCCTGGCGTTGCGGCGCGCCGGCTGGTCGCTCTCGCTGCCGATCTTCGTGCTGGGCGGCATCTACATGGGCGTGTTCACCGCCACCGAAGCCGCGGGCACCGGCACGCTCTACGCCATCCTGATCGCGGCGCTGATCTACCGCACGCTGGGCTGGCGCGACCTGCTGGAGGGGGTGGGCGAGGCCACCCGGACCAGTGCCATGCTGCTGATGATCATCGCCGCCGCCGCCATCTACGGCTACATGCTGACCAAGCTGCGCGTGCCGCAGGAGCTGACGGCGCTGGTGCTGGAGTGGGGCCTCAGCCGCACCGGCTTCCTGGTGGCGATGATGGTGCTGCTGTTCCTGCTCGGCCTGGTGCTGGAGAGCTTCAGCATCATCCTGCTGACCATGCCGGCGATCCTGCCGGTGCTGGCGCAGCTCGGCATCGACAAGGTGTGGTACGGCGTGCTGCTGACGCTGAGCCTGGAGATGGCGCTGATCTCGCCGCCCGTGGCGATGAACCTGGTGGTCATCAAGGCGATCACCGGCGCGCCGCTGGCCGAGGTGAACCGCTCGATCATCCCCTACATGCTGATGCTGGCCGCGGGCACCGGGCTGCTGATCGCCTTCCCCGACATCGCGCTCTGGCTGCCGCGCGTGGCGGGCTACGGCGCCAACTGACAGGAAAAGATGAGGGGGCCCGGGGGAGAATTCCTTCTCCCCCGGCCTTTCTTTTCTTCAGGCGGCCTTCGCCACCCGCAGCACCTCCCCCAGCGCCCGCACCAGCTCCGCGATCATCGCATCGTCGTGGAAGGGCGTGGCGCAGAGGCGCAGCCGCTCCGTGCCGCGCGGCACGGTGGGGTAGTTGATCGGCGTGACGTAGATCGAGAATTCCTCCAGCATCCGCCGCGCCACGGCGCGGCAGGCATCGGCCCCCGGCACGGGGACGGGCACGATGTGGCTGTGGCTGTCGAGCCGCGGCAGGCCGGCGGCGTCCAGCGCCGCCTTCAGCGCCGCGGCGCGGGATGCGAGCCGCTCGCGCAGCGCGGCATCGGCGCGGATGTGGCGGATGCTGGCCAGCGCGGCCGCCACGGTGGGCGGCGGCAGGGCGGTGGTGAAGATCAGCCCGCCGGCGACGGAGCGCACATAGTCCACGAGATCCGCCGCGCCGGCGATGTATCCGCCGAACACGCCCACGCCCTTGGCCAGCGTGCCCTCGATGACGTCGATCCGCGCCGCCGCGCCGTCCCGCTCGGCGATGCCCGCGCCCTGCGGCCCGTAGAGGCCGACGGCGTGCACCTCGTCGAGATAGGTGATGGCGTCGTACTTCTCGGCGAGGTCGCAGATGGCGTGCAGCGGCGCGACGTCGCCTTCCATGGAATAGACGCTCTCGAAGGCGATGACCTTCGGCGCGGCGGGGTCGGCGGCGCGGAGCAGTTCCTCCAGGTGGCCGAGGTCGTTGTGGCGCCAGATGTGGCGCTTCGCCGGGCTGCGGCGCATGCCGTCGATCATCGAGGCATGGTTCATGGCGTCCGAGAACACCTCCATGCCCGGCAGGGCGGCGAGCAGCGCGGAGAGCGCCGCCTGGTTGGCCAGGTAGCCGCTGCCGAAGAGCAGCGCCGCCGGCTTGCCGTGCCAGGAGGCCAGCTCATCCTCCAGCGCGGCGTGCAGCGGCGAGGTGCCGGAGATGTTGCGCGTGCCGCCGGCGCCCGCGCCATGCGCCGCCACCGCCCCGGCCGCCGCGTCCAGCACGGCGGGGTGGGTGCCCATGCCGAGATAGTCGTTGGCCGACCAGACGGTGATCTCGCGCGCCCCACCCGGCCCCTGACCTCCCGGGCCGTGCCAGCGGTAGGTCGGGAAGCGGCCGGCGATCTTCTCCAGCCGCGTGAAGTCCCGGTAGCGGCCCTCGTTCCGCAAGGTGCCGAGGTGCCGCGAACAATGGTCGAGCAGGGTCTGACGCGTGTCCATGGCCCGCCTCTATAAACCCTGCGCCCAGCCCTTGCAGCGGCGATGGTGGCGCATCAGCCCTGTTTCCGCGTCTCGCCTGCCAGGATGGCGCGCAGCCCGGCGCGGTAGTCCGGATGGCGCCAGCGCAGGCCGAGGGCGGCCTGGGTGGCGCGGCTGTCCACCCGCCGGTTCTCCGCCCAGAAGGTGCGCGCCATGGGCGACATGCCCGCCCAGGCCTCGGCGAAGGGCAGCAGGGGCGGCGGCGGCAGGCCGAGCAGCCGCGCCGCCTCCTCCGTGACCGCCGCGCCGGTGGCGGGTTCGTCATCGGCCAGGTGCAGCACGCGGGGGGCATCGGTGCGCCAGCCCTCCCCGGTCGCGGCGGCCAGCACGGCGGCGGCGATGTCGTCGCGGTGGATGCGGGAGAAGAGGTGGTCCGGCTTGTCCACCCGGCGGGCGCGGCCGGCGCGCAGCTCGTCCAGCGCGCTGCGGCCGGGGCCGTAGATGCCGGCGGTGCGGAAGATGTCGAGCGCCACGCCGCGCCCGGCCAGCGCCGCCCACCAGGCCCGCTCCGCCGCCAGCCGCCGCAGGGAGCGCTCCTGCGCGGGGGCGGGCGGCGTCGTCTCCGCCACCCAGCCGCCCTGGCGGTCGCCATAGACGCCGGTGGTGGAGAGGTAGCCCACCCAGCGCAGCCGCGTGGCGGCGGCCAGCGCCGGCGCATGGGCGGCCAGCACCGGGTCGCCGGCCCCGTCCTGCGGCGCGGCGGTGACGACGAGGTGGGTGGCCGCGGCGATCGCCGGCCCCGCCGCATCGAAGCGGAGCCCCGCCACGCCGGGCGGCGCCGGCTCCCCGGCGCGCGGCGCGCGGCGGGTGCCGGACACCCCCCGCCGCGCCGCCGACGCCGCCGCCGAGATCTCCGAGCCGGCATAGCCCAGCCCCAGCACGAGCATCGCCATCAACATCTCCTGCACTGCGCCGCCCCCATGTGGCGCCGGTCCCACCCCCCGGCTAGAGTGCGCCGCATGCGAGCCCCCCTCCGCCATGCCATGCTGGGCGTCTTCGCCGCCGCCATGCTGACGGCGCTGGCCGGTGGCGCCTTCCTGCTGCATGCCCCCGCCTCGCCCGAGGCGGCCAAGGCCGCGCCGCCGGCCTCCGGCCCCGCCGCGACGGAGGCGGTGCCGCCGCTGCCGCCCGAGGCGCCGCGCCTGGCGGACGGGCCGGATTACGAGGCCTGCCTCGCCCAGCTGCGGCAGGACCCGGAGGGCGCCGCGCAGCGCGCCATGCAATGGGAGGAACGGGGCGGCGGCGACGGCGCCCGCCACTGCCTGGCCCTGGCGCTTCTGGCGCTGGGCGAGCCGGACCGCGCCGCCGGCCGGCTGGAGCGGCTGGCCGCCGGCGCCTCCGGCAGCAACGCGGCGCGGGCCTCGATCTATGCCCAGGCCTCGCAGGCCTGGATGATGGCCGGCGACCCCGGCCACGCCTATGGCGCCGCCACCCTGGCGCTGACCCTGATGCCGGACGACCCTGCCCTGCTGGTGGACCGCGCCCTGGCCGCCGGCGCCCAGGGCCGCTACGCCGAGGCGCTGGAGGACCTCAACCGCGCCGTCTCGCTCGACCGGGGCCGCGCCGAGGCCTGGGTGTTCCGCGCCGCCGCGCTGCGCCACCTGGACCGCACGGACGCCGCCATGCAGGACATCGAGACGGCGCTGCGGCTCGTCCCGCAGAACCCCGAGGCGCTGCTGGAGCGCGGCATCCTGCGCCAGCTCAAGGGCGATGCCGCCGGCGCCCGCGGCGACTGGCAGCGCGCCATCGCCCTCGCCCCCGACAGCGCGGCGGCCGACCTGGCGCGGCAGAACCTGGCGCTGAACGAGGCCGGCCCCCGGCGCCGCTGAGGCGCCGCCCCGCGCCCTGCCCGGCAAGGCCGCCTTACTCCCTTACTCCCTTACCGCCTTACCCGGTGCCCGGGCCGGGCCACGGGGGCCTCAGCCATGCGCGCGGTGGGCCCGCTGGCTCATCACGCAGCCCAGCACCACGATGGCGGCGCCGGCCAGCGTCATCGGCGCCGGCAGCACGCCCCAGATCGCCAGATCCGCCAGCACCGCCCAGAGCAGGGCGGAGAATTCCAGCGGCGCCAGCTGCGCGGCGCTGGCCCTGCGGAAGGCCAGCGCCAGGCAGATGGTGCCGCCGCCGGCCAGCACGCCGTTGAGCGCGAGGAACAGCCAGTCCGGCCCCGCCGGCGGCACCCAGCCGGCCACGGCGAAGGGCGCCAGCACCAGCGCCCCCGGCAGCGAGGACCACAGGATCAGCCGCGCCACCCCCGCCTCGTGCCGCAGCCGGCGGTTGATGGTCATCACCAGCGCGTAGCAGAAGGTGCCGAGCAGGGCGTAGCCATAGGCCAGCAGGCTGCCCCCCGCGCGCAGCCCCGGCGCCATGGCCACCAGCACGCCGAGGAAGCCCACGCCGCACCACAGCCATACCGAGCCCGGCAGCCGCTCGCCCAGCACCAGCCGGGCCAGGCCCAGCGTCATGAAGGGCGCGGTGAAATAGACGAGATAGCCCTCGGCCAGAGGAATCTGCCGCAGCGCCAGGAAGAAGCCCAGCGCCGAGCCCAACATGCCGGTGGCGCGCAGCAGGTGCAGCGCCGGGTGCGCCGTGCCCAGCGCGCCGCCCACCCCCGGCCGCAGCGCGCGCAGGCCCAGCAGCAGCGCCAGCAGCACCAGGTGGCGCACCAGCACCACCTGCTCCACCGGGTAGCCCTGGGAGAGCAGCTTGCTGTTGGTATCCAGCATCGCGAACAGGCCCAGCGCGGCCAGCATCAGCACGGAACCGCGCACCCTTCACGCCTCCTCGTCGTCCGGACAGGAAGCGGGGCTTCTCGGCCGCCGGGGGGCCCGCGTCAATTCCCGCCCTTCCCTTGTCCGGCCGGGCGGGGCACAAGCGGCGGGCCATGACCCCTGCCCTCGCCTCCGCCCTGATGCCGCTGATGCGCGGCATGGACCCCGAACGCGCGCACCGCCTGGCGCTGAAGGCGCTGGCCCTCGGCCTCGCCGGCCGCGACGCCACGCCGGACGACCCGGTGCTCGCCACCCATGCCCTCGGGCTCGACTTCCGCAACCCGCTCGGGCTGGCGGCGGGCTTCGACAAGGACGCGGTGGCGGTGGCGGCGCTGATGCGCCTGGGCTTCGGCTTCGTCGAGCCCGGCACCACCACGCCGCGGCCGCAGGCGGGCAACCCGCAGCCGCGCCTGTTCCGCCTGCCGGAGGATGCCGCGGTCATCAACCGCATGGGCATGAACAACGAGGGCGTAAATGCCTTCGCCGCCCGGCTGGCGGCGCTGCGGCGCCCCTTCCCCGCCGTGCTCGGCGCCAATATCGGCATCAACAAGGAGGGCGCGGAGCCGGAGCGGGACTACCCCGCCCTCTACAGCGCCGTGGCGGGGGTGGCGGACTACGTCACCATCAACGTCTCCTCCCCCAACACCCCCGGCCTGCGCGACCTGCAGGGCGAGGCGAAGCTGGCCGCCATCCTGGCCGCCGTCGCCGCCGCGCGGGCGGCGCAGCCGCGCCAGCCCCCCGTGCTGGTCAAGATCGCCCCCGACCTGGCGGATGACGCCGTGCCGGCCCTGGTCGAGACCTGCGTGGGCGCCGGCGTGGCGGGGCTGATCGTCAGCAACACCACCATCGCCCGGCCGGCCAGCCTGAAGGGCGCGCACAAGGGCGAGACGGGCGGCCTCTCTGGCCAGCCGCTGTTCGAGCCCTCCACCGCGCTGCTGCGGCGGGTGCACCGGCTGGCGGCGGGGCGCCTCACCCTCATCGGCTGCGGCGGCGTCAGCAACGGCGCCCAGGCCTATGCCAAGATCCGCGCCGGCGCCGCGCTGGTGCAGCTCTACGCCGCCTTCGCCTATGCCGGCCCCGCTTTGGTGCCGCAGATCAAGCGGGAGCTGGCCGCGCTGCTGAAGCGCGACGGCTTCGCCCATGTCCATGACGCGGTGGGAGCCGACAACGCATGAAAATCCTGGAAAGCGTCGCCCCCCTGGCGGAGTCGTATGACGGCTTCATCCTCGACATCTGGGGCGTGCTGCACGATGGCGAGAAGCCCTATCCCGGCGTGCCCGAGGCGCTGCGCGAGCTGCGCGCGCGCCGCAAGCGCATCGTGCTGCTCTCCAACGCACCGCGCCGCTCCTGGACGGTGGGCGAGGCGCTGGCGGGCATGGGCCTCGGCGCCGAGCTGTTCGACGGCATCGTCACCTCGGGCGAGGTGGCCTGGACACTGCTGCGCGACCGCACCCACCCCTACTTCGCGCCGCTCGGCCGCCGCGCCTTCCATATCGGGCCGGAGCGCGACCTCTCGGTGATCGAGAGCCTCGACATCAGCGTGACGCGCGACGCCGCGGCGGCCGACTTCGTACTCAACACCGGCCCCGATTTCGAGCATGGCCGCGAGAGCGTGACGCCCTACCTGCCGATGCTGGAGGCCGCCGCCGCCGCCGGCCTGCCGATGGTCTGCACCAACCCCGACCGCGCGGTGATGGTGGCCGGCCAGCGGCTGATCTGCGCCGGCGCCTTCGCCGACCGCTACATGGAGCTCGGCGGCCCGGTCATCGAGATCGGCAAGCCGGACCCGATGGTCTACGAGACGGTGCTCGCCACCCTCGGCCTGCCGGCGCACCGCATCGCCGCGGTGGGCGACACGCCGCACACCGACCTCGCCGGGGCCCAGGCCGTCGGCGTCGATGCCATCTGGGCGCTGACCGGGCTGGCGGGCGACCATTTCGGGCCGAACCCGACGCCGGAGGCGCTGGACGCCGAGGCGGCGCGGGAAGGCGTCACGCCGAAGGTGGCGCTGCGCAGCCTGCGCTGGTGACGGCAACCGGGGGGAGACATCCCCCCGCCGCCTTCACGGAAGGCTGGGCTGCGCGGGGCGCATGGCTCCGTCACCAAAGGTGAACGGGCGTGGGTGGCCCGCCGGCGGCGCAGCCCATAGGCTGGCGGCATGAGCCCACGCGACGTCGTCCAGGAAGAAAACCTCCAAGCGTTCGTCCACCCCCCGCCGCGCCGCGTGCCGAAGACCTGGCTGCTGACGCTGCTGATGGGCCTCGGCCCCTTCAGCATGCAGATCCTCATCCCCTCCCTGCCGCTGCTGGCCGGGATCTTCGCCGTGCCCTACGCCACGGCGCAGATGACGCTGACGGTCTATCTCGTCGGCATCGCGCTCGGGCAGCTCATCTACGGGCCGCTCTCGGACCGCTACGGGCGGCGGCCGCTGCTGCTGGCGGGGCTGGCCATCTACCTGCTGGGCTCGCTGGCGGCGCTGCTGGCGCCCACCATCGGCTGGGTGGTGGTGGCGCGGGCGGCGCAGGCGGCGGGCGGCTGCGCCGGCATGGTGCTGACGCGGGCCATCATCCGCGACGTCTTCCCGCGCGACCAGGCGGCCAGCAAGATCGGCTTCGTCATGATGGGCATGACGGTGGCGCCGATGCTGGCGCCGCTGCTGGGCGCCGAGCTGACCACCGCCTTCGGCTGGCGCGCCACCATGCTGGCCTGCGTGGGCTTCGGCCTGGCGCTCGGCGTGCTGGCGCTGCGCCTGCCGGAGACGCTGGCCGAGAAGCAGCCGCTGCCCGGCCTCGCCGGCATGCTGCGCGCCTACTGGCAGCTCGCGCGCATCCGCAGCTTCCGCTGCTACGCCGCCATCACCACCTGCACCACCGGCGTGTTCTTCGCCTTCATGGCCGGCGCGCCGCGCGTGCTGATGGACGGCATGGGCTACACGCCGCGCGCCTATGCCATCGCCTTCATGGTCATCTCGGTGGCGTTCGGCGGCGGCTCCTTCATCGCCGGCCGCTACTCGGCGCGGCTCGGCCTGGCGCGCATGCTGCGGCTGGGGCTGGTGGTCAGCAGCGCGGGCGCGGTGCTGGCCATCGCCGCGCAGGCGCTGCTGCCGCTCTCCATCGTCATCTTCTTCCTGCCCATGGCCATCGTGGCGCTGGGCAACGGCGTGTCGCAGCCCAACGCGGTGGCGGCGGCGGTCAGCGTGCGGCCGCAGCTGGCCGGCACCGCCTCCGGGCTGGTGGGGGCCTTGCAGATGGGCTTCGGCGCGGTCATGACGCTGCTGGCCAGCGCGGTGGAGCTGGGCTCAGGAATCGGCACCGCCGCCACCATGGCGGGCTGCGCCCTCGGCGCCCAGCTGGCCCTGCGCGGTGCCCGCAGGACGCAGGAGGCGCAGGGCTGAACTCCTGTCATCACATTGCCCTGTCTCACACCTGGCGGCGTTGACCGGCCATGGCAGGTTTGCAAGGGTCCGCGTTGTGAATGCTCTTGATCCCCAGATTGCCCGCCAGCTCGCCGAGGACCTCCCCTCGGAGGTTTTCGTCAATATCCTCCGCACCTTCGAGGCCGACCTGGCCCGGCTGGCGGAGCAGATGGTCACGGCGGCGCAGCAGGGAGATCTGGAGGGCTACCGGCGTGGCGCGCACGGCCTGGCCGGCGCCGCCGGCGCCATCGGGGCGCGGCGGCTGGAAAGCCTGGCCCGGCAGGCCATGAACCCGCGCGACACCACCCCGCCCGAGCAGCTCCTGCCGCAGCTCGGCACCGCCGCGCAAGAGACGCTGCAGGAGCTGGTGGCGCTGAGCAGCAACCCCCCCGCTCCGCCGACGCGCTGAGCCGGCCGCCGCCGGCCCCGCCCTTCCCCCCCGCTTCCGCCGGGGAGCACGCTCCGGCCTGGCCGGCGGAGGCGCGGCTCCCTAGCTCGCCATGCGGGCGCCGCGCCATTCCAGCACCCGCAGCAGCGCGCCCAGCAGCGCCGGGCGCTGCACCGGCTTGGCCAGGTAATCATCCATCCCCGCCTCGCGGCACTGGCGCTCGTAATCCGGTCCCACGGCGGCGGTCAGGCCGATGATGCGGCTGCCCTGGCAGGGGCCCGGCCGGGCACGGATGGCCCGCGTCGCCGCCAGCCCGTCCATCACCGGCATCTGCAGATCCATGATGATGACGTCGTAGGCCGCCGCCATGGCGGCGGCGACGGCCTGCCCGCCATCCTGCGCCAGCGCCACGGTGCAGCCGCAGCGATCCAGCAGCGCGCGCATGACGAGCTGGTTGGTGGCGTTGTCCTCCACCAGCAGCACGCGCAGGCCCAGCTCGGGGCTCTCCCCGGCGGCGGGCGGCAGGGGCCGGCGCGGCGCCTCTTCCGCCGGCGCCAGCGCCGCCTCCAGGGCCCGCCGCAGGCGCTGCGGCAGGACGGCACGCGGCAGGCAGGGCAGGCCCTCCGCCTCCTCCGCTCCCGGGCCGGCGCCGCAGAGCAGCATGGCGGGGGCCGCGGCGCCGGCGGCCTCCTGCATCTGGCTGGCCAGGGCCGGGCCGGAGCGGCTTTCCCCCCCATGCTCGATCAGCGCCAGGGCGAAGCGCTGCCGGCGCAGCGCCGCCAGCGCCGCCGCCGCATCGGCCACCACCAGCGGCACGGTGCCCATCGCCTCGAGCTGGCGCTGCAGGATCTCGCGCTGCGCCGCCAGCCCGTCCACCGCCAGCACGCGCTGCCCGGACAAGGGGTTGCCGGCCTGCGGGGCCGCAGCGCCCCCCGAGGCGGCGGGAAGGGCGGGAGCGAGGCCGGCCTCCAGGTGGAAGCGGAACGCGCTGCCGCCGCCGGGCCGCGGCGCGGCGCTGATGCCGCCGCCCATCATCTCCAGCAGCCGCCGGCAGATGGCCAGGCCCAGCCCGGTGCCGCCATAGCGCCGGCTGATCGAGGCATCGGCCTGGGTGAAGCGCTCGAACAGCGTCGGGATGCTGGCGGGGTCGAGGCCGATGCCGGTGTCCAGCACGCCGCAGCTCAGCCGCCAGCACGGCCCCGCCTCGTGCCGGCCGGCCGGCATGGCCACCGCCTCCACCTCCAGCAGGATCCAGCCCGATTCCGTGAACTTCACCGCATTGCCGACGAGGTTGAACAGGATCTGCCGGAACCGCCCCGGGTCGCCCAGCACCTGCGCCGGCAGGTCCGGCGCCAGGTCGCAGAGCAGCGCCACGCCCCTGGCCTGGGCGCGCGGCGCGAACAGCTCGACGATGGTGGCGATCTCCGCCTCCAGGTCGAAGGCGATCCGCTCATGCGCGACGGCGCCGGCCTCCAGCTTGGAGAAGTCCAGGATGTCGTTGAGCAGCATCAGCAGGTGCTCGGCGCTGCGCTGGATGGTCTCGGCATAGCGGCGCTGGCCCGGCTCCAGCGGCGTGTCCATCAGCAGGCCGGTGACGCCGATCACGCCGTTCATCGGCGTGCGGATCTCGTGGCTCATCGCCGCCAGGAACTCCTCCTTGGCGCGGCTGCCGGCACGGGCGGCGGCCTCGCTCCTGGCCAGCGCCGCGCCCTGACGCTTCAGCGCCGAGGCCTGCCGGAACATCAACCAAAAGGCGGCCAGCACGAGCAGGCCGAGCCCGCCCAGCGCCAGCAGCAGCAGCCCCGACCAGCGCCGGGCGGCGGCCAGGGCCAGGTCGCGGTCCTGCGCCACCTCCACCACCAGCCCGGCCGGGCGGGTCATGGCGAAGGCCGCGATCACCTCGCGCCCGTCCTGGTCCGGCCCCTCCCACGCACCGCTCTCGCGGCGGGGCAGGAAGTCGCGGAACGGCCAGGCGCTGGCGTTCAGCACGCCGATACCCTCCGTCCCGCCATCGGAGCGGCCCAGCAGCAGCCCGTTGCCGCTGTGCAGGCGCAGGCTCATGCCGA
Organism: Teichococcus aestuarii; assembly: GCF_042651065.1. Classification (NCBI taxonomy): domain Bacteria; kingdom Pseudomonadati; phylum Pseudomonadota; class Alphaproteobacteria; order Acetobacterales; family Roseomonadaceae; genus Roseomonas; species Teichococcus aestuarii. The sequence goes on along the minus strand of NZ_JBHSCH010000022.1, from coordinate 4,425 downwards.
AGGCCGCGCCCTGCTGCCGCGACAGGCCGAGCAGGTGCTCGGGCGCCAGCAGGGCGATGGCGGCGCCGCGGAAGCCGCCCGCGGGCGCCAGCAGCGGCCGCGCCACCGGAATGCTCCAGCCGCCGCGCCGGGCGATGTCGAGCGGGGTGCTGCCGCCGGGGGGGCCGAGCAGGCGCCCCGCCGCCGGCTGGCCGACCCGCAGCGGCGGCGCGCTGACGCGCAGCAGCCGGAACCACTCGCGGTCCGCCACCACCTGCTCCAGCAGCGCGGCGGCGCGGGCGGCCACCACCCTGCCCTGGGCGTCGGCCACCAGGACGGCGCGCAGCTGCGGCATGGCCCGCAGGCGCGGCAGGAGCGGCCGCAGCGCCTCCGCCGGGTCAGCCTCGGCGATGGCCGCGCCGCCGGGCAGGCCGGCGGCGAGGTCCTGCAGCAGCAGATCCACCTCCCGCAGCTCGCGCGAGAGCTGCTCCGCCACGCCGCCGGCCACGCCGCGCGCCAGCAGCCCGGCCTGGGCGGCGGTGTCCTGCACAACGCGCTCGCGCAGCAGGCTGTAGCAGGCGGCGATGCAGAGGCCGGCCAGCAGGGCGGCGGTGCTGAACAGCAGCCACGGCCGCGGCTCGTGGCGCGGCAGGGGGCCGAGACCCAGGAAGCGCAGCCAGCGGTTGAGGGGCGTGACAACGGAGGGCATGGGCGGCCTTCTTACAATGCCCGCGCCCCGGAGCGTGAGAAGGAAAGCCGGTCTTTCGCGCGGCGCGTTCATCCGCCGCCGTCGCCGGGTTCCCAGCAAACATTTTGGTAATTCCCGGCCCACTCAGATAAGCATGCAGCTTCGCCGGCGCCGTCCCGGCCGGACGATCGCCAGGAGAATGAAAGGCCGCGGCGCATGATGCAGGTCTACCGGTGCATTACGGAACAGCATGACCTGCGGCTGGTGCTGCTGGCGGCCATTGTGTGCCTGGCGGGCTCGGTCGTGGCGCTGGGCGTGCTGCGGCGTGCCTTGCAGGCCGGCTCGTGGTCGCGCGGCGGCTGGCTGCTGCTGGCCGGCATGGCCGGCGGCTCGGCCATCTGGTGCACCCATTTCATCGGCATCCTGGCCTACGGGCCCGGCACCCGGCTGGGATTCGAGCCGCTGCTGACCCTGGTCTCGCTGGTCATCGCCATCCTCGCCTGCACCGGCGGCTTCGCCATCGCGGTGGGGCCGGCGCGCGGCGCGGCGCTGCTGGGCGGTGCGGTGGTGGGGGCGGGCGTCGGCGCCATGCACTACACCGGCATGCTGGCCTATGGCGCCAGCGGCGTGGTGACGTATGACCGCTTCTACCTGGCCGCCTCGCTCGCGCTGTCGGTGCTGTTCGGCATGGCGGCGGTCTGGCGCAGCCTGCGCGGCACCGGCTGGCGCAGCACCCTGGAAGGCGCGCTGCTGTTCGGCACCGGCATCTTCCTCCTGCACTTCACCGGCATGGCGGCGGTGCTGGTGCTGCCGCTGCCGCTGGACATGCCCGACAATGGCACCCAGGCCGCCCTGGCGCTGACGGTCGGGCTGGTGGCGCTGATGGTGATGGCCGCCGCCGCCGCCGCCTACCTGATCGACCACCGCAACGAGGAGGACGGCATGCTGCGCATGCGCCGCCTCGTCGACTCCGCGATCGAGGGGCTGGCCATCGTGCGGGATGGCCGCATCCTGGAAGCCAACCAGAGCTTCCAGGCGATGGTCGGCCTGCCGCGCGCCCAGCTGCTGGGGCAGGAGATGCCCGGCACGCTGCTGCCGCCGCTGCACCTGCCGGAGGGCCAGCCGGAGGCGACGGTGGAAACCCAGCTGCGCCGCGCCGACGGCACGCTGCTGGATGTGGAGCTGGTGGTGCGCGAGAACGTGCCGCGCCCCGGCAAGCGCGTCTTCGCGCTGCGCGACCTGCGGGAGCGGCGCGAGCAGGAGCGGCGCATCCGCCACCTGGCGCTGCACGACGCGCTGACCGGCCTGCCCAACCGCGCCCGCTTCACCCAGCAGCTGGAGCAGACGCTGCGCGCCGCCGGCGGGGCGCGGCAGAGCGTGGCGCTGATCCGGCTGGGCCTGGACCGGTTCAAGGAGATCAACGACCTGCATGGCCACATGGCCGGCGACGGGGTGCTGCGCAGCTATGCCCGGCAGCTCTCCGTCCTGGTGCCGGCCGGCGGCGTGGCGGGGCGCCTCGGCGGCGACGAGTTCGCCCTGCTGGTGCCCTACACGGCCGAGGGCGAGCTGCGCGGCCTGCTCGACGCGCTGGAGGCGCTGGCGCACCAGCCGCACTGGGCCGGGCATTCGGAGATCCTGGTCAGCGCCGGCATCGGCGTCGCGCTGTTCCCGCTGGATGCGAGGACAGGCGAGGCGCTGCTCGCCGATTCCGACGTGGCGATGCGCCGCGCCAAGACCCTGCGCAGCGGCGGCGCCTGCTTCTACCAGACGGAGATGGACGCCAGCGTGCGGGTGCGCCGCCGGCTGGCGGAGGATCTGCGCAGCGCCCTGGCGGACGGGCAGCTCCGCCTGTTCTACCAGCCGCAGGTGGAGCTGGCGACCGGCCGGCGCACCGGCTTCGAGGCGCTGATGCGCTGGCAGCACCCGGTGCGCGGCTTCGTCCCGCCGGCCGAGTTCATCCCGCTGGCCGAGGAGAGCGGGCTGATCCTGACCCTCGGCGAATGGGCGCTGCGCTCCGCCTGCGCCGCCGCCGCCGCCGAGCCGCGCATGGGCCGGGTGGCGGTGAACCTGTCTCCCCTGCAGTTCCTGCAGCCCGATCTGCCGCAGACCATCGCCACCATCCTGGCCGAGACCCGCCTGCCGCCGGGCCGGCTGGAGCTGGAGATCACCGAGACCATCCTGATGCAGGACCAGGAGCGGGCCCAGGAGATGCTGGGCCAGATCAAGGCGCTGGGCGTGCAGGTGGCGATGGACGATTTCGGCACCGGCTACTCGTCGCTCGGCACGCTGCGCGCCTTCACCTTCGACAAGATCAAGCTCGACCGCAGCTTCCTGCGCGAGATCGGCAGCAACCGCCAGGCCATGACCATCCTGCGCGCCGTGCTGGCGATCGGCCAGGGGCTCGGCGTGCCGGTCCTGGCCGAAGGGGTGGAGACCGAGGAGCAGCGCGCCCTGCTGCATGCCGAGGGCTGCGCCGAGGCGCAGGGCTACCTGTTCGGCCTGCCGCTGCCGCCGGAGGAGCTGGGCCTGCGCGGCAGCGCGGCGGCCTGAGGCCGCCCGCCTTCCGCCGCCCGCCTTCCGCGCTAGTCCCGGTGCACGCGCAGCGGGCCGAAGCTCTGGCAGACCGGCATCACCTGCAGCGTGTTCACGTTCACCCGCGCCGGGCGCGAGGCCACCCAGTGGACGGCATCGGCGATGTCCTCCGGCGTCAGCGCCTCGGTGCCCTGGTAGACGGCCGCGGCCCGCGCCTCGTCGCCGAAGCGCACCTTCGAGAACTCCGTGCCGCCGACCAGGCCGGGCTCGACATCCGTCACCCGCACGGCGGTGCCGAACAGGTCGGCGCGCAGGTTCAGGCTGAACTGCCGGACGAAGGCCTTGGTGGCGCCATAGACGTTGCCGCCCGGATAGGGCCACTCGCCGGCGGTGGAGCCGATGTTGACGACATGGCCGCGGTTGCGCGCCACCATGCCCGGCAGCACCGCGTGGGTGACGGCGACGAGGCCCTTCACGTTGGTGTCGATCATCGTCTCCCAGTCCTCGAGGCTGGCGCGCTGGGCAGGCTCCAGGCCGAGGGCAAGGCCGGCATTGTTCACCAGCAGGTCGATCTCCGCCCAGGCGGGCGGCAGGCCGGCGATGGCGGCGGCGACGGCGGCGCCGTCGCGCACGTCCAGCACCAGGGGCAGCACCTTTTCCCGGCCCAGCTCGGCGGCCAGCGCCTCCAGGCGGTCCTGCCGGCGGCCGGCGGCGATGATGCGCGCGCCCTCCTCCTGCTGCGCGAAGCGGCGGGCGATGGCGGCACCGAACCCGGCGCTCGCCCCGGTGACGAGAAGAATCATGGCGGGTCTCCCTGCGCGGCAACGGGCTGCCGCTGCGCCGCCGGTATGGCAGGGCCGCCGCCGGGCGGGAAGCGCCCTTCCCCCCTCCTCGCCCCGCCTGGCGCCCTGCCCGCCGGCCTCAGCCGATGCGCAGCAGCCCCGGCCCGTGCCGGCGCAACCACTCCCGCGCGCCCTCGTGGCGCGGCGCCAGGCGGCCGAGCTGCGCCCAGAAGCGTGGCGAGTGGTTCCGCTCGGAAAGATGCGCCACCTCATGCGCCACCACCGAGTCGAGCACCCAGCCCGGCGCCATCACCAGCCGCCAGGAGAAGGCCAGCGTGCCATCCGGCGCGCAGCTGCCCCAGCGGCTGCGCGTATCCTTCAGCCGCACGACAGGGGGCGCCACCGCCAGCGCCGCCGCGTGGCGCCGCACCCGCGGCGCGATGC